>CALVQS010000001.1 GCA_944358165.1 uncultured Bacilli bacterium
TAAAACCCCCTGAATCACTTCAGTAGTTTTAAACTACTCATAAAAAGAAAGCAGGCGCTTACCAATATGGATAACACTTCTAGTATATAATAAAGAGTGCCAAAAAAGCAAGAACAAAAGTTCGACAAAATTAGACAAAAAATAATCCAAGCAAATTGCCTGGGTTTATTTTCTCTAATTATGAATTAATAGATCTTTGTCATCACTCTTTAATTTATCTACCTCTACTTTATTAATAGTATCAAATCTCTTTGTAATTTTATCACTTGTCGTATTAAGTTCTTCTACACTCTTAGACACAGTATTAATATTACGAGCTAATTTATCCCATCTTTCCCTATATCGAGCAAATTCCACTGATAATTTATTTAACTCATCATGAATAATTTTAGCATACTTATCTCTTTCCATATTCTTCAAAATCATTTCAATTACGGTTAAAGTACTCATTAAAGTAGTAGGACTTGTAATCCATACTTTTTTTGAATAAGCATAATTTAGTATATCAGAGTGATAAGCATTTACTTCTGCAAAAATTGCTTCTGCTGGTAAAAAGAGGATTGCTTCATTACTAGTCTCACCTGGAATAATATATTTGGAACTAATCGCATCAATATGTTTTTTAAAATCAATTTTAAACTGTCTTTCTGCAGCGGTTCTTTCTTCTTTACTAAGATTTTTATTGGTCATTTTCTCATAATTTTCAAGTGGAAACTTCGAATCAATGGCAATCGTTCCAAGTGGAGCTGGTGCATATAATAAAGCATCCGCTATAAAACCATTACTCATCTTATGTTGCAAATCATAAATACCGGTATTTAATCCTCCAAAAGCATTTTCCAAAATAAATTGCAAATTTACTTCTCCAAAAATACCTCTTGTTTTCTTATCCGTTAATATACTTTGTAAAGAGACAATATCTTCACCTAGACCATCTATTTTCTTTTGAGCTTCATCAATCTTCGAAAGTCTTTCAAGTACATTTGCAAAAGTCTTATTTGTTTTCTCCAAATTCTGATCCAATCTTTCGGTAACACGATTATTAATCTCAGTTAATTTCCTTTCTACTTTCTCATCTAAAGCATCAAAATCTTTTCTAATATCACTAGCAAACTGTACTTTAAATTCCCCTATTTCTTTAACCATAGAAACTTCTAATTTACTAATACGATCCGTAATATCCATATTATTATTTTTCTTAAAATAGTTAGCAAGTAATAATATAATTGTTACAACTAATAATCCAATAATGACATATTCCATTTTTAAAACCTCTATTCTATCTTAAACTTTTTACTAATAATTTTACTTATTACATAAGCAATGATTAGTAATATTCCAACACGAACTAAATAAATTGGATTTTTAATACTTTCAATCAAACTAACTCCTACAAACCCCCAGAAATAAACTAAAAATATTTTTCCAATTAACAAAGCTCCAATAAACTTTTTATAACTCATCTTTGATAATCCAGCTGCAATATTAACTAAAAAAGCTGGAGTAAAAGGAATTGCTATAATTGTAGTTAATTCTTCAAACTTCAAATTTGTAATAACATCAATGGTGTGTTCACTAATAATTCCCTCTTTTTTAATTCTCTTAAAAAGCCAAGTCTGTACTTTACAACGAAAAAGTAAAAAAGAAATAAAACAACCAATACAAGTAAAAATCCATGAAATAATAAATCCAAGTATATTACCAAAAGCTAAAAAATTAAGAGTTATAAAAACAAAAAGTGGTAACACTGGAACCATTGATTCAATTAAAATAAAGAAGCAACCAACAATCGGCCCCCAAATTCCTAATCCTTGTAGTGTTGTATCAATAAATGTATCTATTGCTTCAAACATAACTAATCACATTACTATTATAATACATTTATAATAAAATTACACTCTAATTTATTTTAGAGTGTAAACAAATGATTTAAAAACTTATTCCAGTACACTGGAATAACTTTTACTCTAACAACCAATCAATAATATTTTTATGAATAATTCCATTTTGAGAATAATCTAATTTATCAGTAGAAATAACATATTTTGGATAATTATCTTGAATATGATTATAAGCTCCAAACTCTCTTTCTTCTGTATCTTTATTAGAAAGCGTATAAGTTACTTGATAATATTCGCGATTTTTATGTTTCGTTGCAATAAAATCAATTTCTTTTCCATTATTATTACCAACACTTACAGTATATCCACGGTAAATAAGTTCATTATAAACAATATTTTCTAAATAAGCACCAAACTGTGTCTTTTTATTAACATTTAAAATTTGTCCTAATCCTAAATCAGTCAAATAATACTTATCCTTTCGAGAAAGAATTCTTTTCCCACGAATATCATAAGCAGAAACTCTTTGCATTAATAAAGCTTCTTCTGCATAATCCAAACATTCATAAATCGTTCTAGATGAAACAGGTATATTTTCATTTTCAAACTCTTTTACCATATTCGCCGGTGAAAAAACTTGACTAGGATTCGTAACTAAGTACTCCATAACTCTTTGAAATAACTGAATATTTTTAATATTATGTCTTTTAACAATATCTTTTAAAACGATAGCATCAAACACATCCATCAAATAAGTCTGCATACCTTCCCTAGATTGAATTTCAAATCTTTGAGGAAGACCACCCCATAATAAATAATCATTAAACACTTCTTCTAAATCTTTTTTATCAGTAATTCCTTTTAGTTCTACTACTTCTCTAAAAGAAAATGGTGCTAGCCTAAAAGAAACATAACGCCCTGATAACAAAGTTGCAAGCTCTCCTGATAATAATTTAGAATTAGAACCCGTAACAAAAATAGAAACATTATCTGTTGCTTTAAAAGAGTTGATTGCCTTCTCCCAATCTTGAACCATTTGAATTTCATCAAAGAATAAATAATATTTTTGATTATCTTTAATTTTTTCTTTGATATAATTATGTAAATCTAAATAATTTTCAATAAAAGAAAAAGTAACATCTTCAAAATTTATATAAATAATATGATCATCTAAAACATTTAATTCTTTAATTTCTTCTATAATTTGTTTTAAAAGAACAGACTTCCCGCATCTTCTTATACCTGTAATCACTTTAATTAAATCAGTATGATAAAATTCTCTTATTTTTTCTAAATACTTCTCTCTTTTAATCACAAAATCACCTTCTATTGTTTATATAATATCACAGTATTGATTAACTGTCAATATATTTTCGTGCAGAAAAATATACGCAGATATTATCAACTATATTTTTCTACAGAAAAACAAAATTGATGATAATACAAAGACTAACTCCTACTAAAAGAGGAATAAGAACACTTAAAAATGTATAAAATTTACTACCCGTTTCTTTATGAATAGTAAGTAATGTAGTAGAACATGGAAAACGATACAAAAATAAAATAAGAAAACATAAAGCTGTTTTAATGGTCCAACCATTTTCTACTAATATATCTTTTAGCATACTTAAATTATCCATATCAATTAAAGTGGAAGTATTTAAGTAACACATAAGTAAAATTGGAACAACAATCTCATTCGCTGGAAATCCCAAAATAAGAGCAAGTAAAATAACACCATCCAGTCCAAGAAATATACCAATAGGATTAAGTGTATTTACAAGATAAGTTAAAACAGGAACACCATGAATAGAAACATTTGCAATAACCCAGATAAGTACCCCTGCTGGAATAGCTACTTTTACAGCTCGACCCAAAACAAAGATGGCTCTATTTTTAATGCTATACCAAATGCTTGCCCAGATATTTGGCATACGGTATGGTGGCAGCTCTAAAGTAAAACTAGATGGTTCTCCTTTAAGAATTGTCTTTGATAAAATAAGACTAACCAAAAAAGTAAGAAGAATTCCTAAAAAGAGAAATCCGGTAAGAATAAGTGCACAAAAGAAAGCTCCATAAACTTGATCTAATCCCACAAAGAAAATCGTTATAATAGCAATTAAACTAGGAAACTTCCCATTACATGGCATAAATACATTGGTTAATATAGCAATAAATCTCTCTCTTTTAGAATCAATAATTCTTGCACCTGTAACTCCAACCGCATTACAACCAATTCCCATACACATCGTAAGTGCCTGCTTCCCACAAGCTCTGCATTTACTAAAAGCTCGGTCCATATTAAAAGCAATTCTAGGAAGTACCCCCAAATCTTCTAAGAAAGTAAAAATTGGAAAGAAAATAAGCATTGGTGGCATCATCACCGATACAACCCAATAAAGAGTTTTATAAACACCATGAACAAGCAAATCTACTAAAAAATTTGGTAAAGATAAAAACTCTAAAAAGTTCATAATAGGTGCTTCTAAAGAGGAAAAGAAGGAAAAGAGCAAACTAGATGGATAATTAGCCCCAACAATCGTAAGATAAAAAATAACAAACAAAAACAAAAGCATAATGGGAATCCCCCATATTTTACTTGTAAGTATTTTATCAATCTTTCTTGTTTTCTCATCAACTCTTGGTATATTTACAACGTCCCTCAGTATTTCTTTTACTTTTTTAGAGATATGAATACATACTTCTAGATGAACATCCAAATCTTGTTTTTTAACAAAATCTTTTTTAACAATTCCTAAGTTTTTAAATTGGTTAATATAACTTTGATTGTTTTCTAATATTTTTAAAGCAATCCATCTTTTATTATATTGATTGGTATCAAGATTCTTAGAAATATCATCAATAGAATCATTTAATACTCCATAATCCAGTTTTAAATAATCTTGTGATTTGCTTTCATTTATAGCAAAGAGTAAATCGGTTAAACCAAGCTTTTTTTTCGCACTAACGAGCACTACCCTACTACCAAGTCTTTCTTCTAATAGTTTTTTATTGATGGTAATTCCCCTTTTTTCTGCCTCATCTATTAAATTAATACACACAACAACATTAGGACATATTTCTTTGGTTTGTACTGCAAGATGAATTCCCTTATTTAAACTAGTCGCATCACATACCACAACAGCAACATCAAAATCCTGAAACACAATAAAATCGGTCGCAACGACTTCTTCTTTGGATTTACTAATTAAA
Source organism: uncultured Bacilli bacterium (assembly GCA_944358165.1). Taxonomy (GTDB): domain Bacteria; phylum Bacillota_I; class Bacilli_A; order RF39; family UBA660; genus Caccenecus. The sequence continues at coordinate 5,055 of CALVQS010000001.1, forward strand.
GAGTAGGTTCCTGGTAAATCATAAAAAGTATAGCAAGTATCTAAATATTCACATTCTCCTCTGCTAATACCAACCGTTTTGCCAGCCCAATTTCCTGTATGTTCATGATTATGAGTGAAAGCATTATAAATACTAGACTTACCAACATTTGGTGTTCCCACAAGAACAACTTTAATCTCTTTCATATTTCACCATCACCCCTCTAGCATCGGTATTTCTAAGAGCAATCATTCCCCCATTAATTAGATAAGCCTTAGGATCATGAAAAGGACTAATTAAAACACATTTTACTTCCTCACCCGGAATAAATCCTAAATCTAGTAATCTTCTTCTCATGGGATGCGACAAAAGCTCCGTAATAACAACTTCTTCATTTAACTTTATTTGATCTAAACTCATAATTTTTAATCTCCTTCATAAAATATATTAGTTTCCTTAAACTAACAACTACTGTATTTTATGAATAAGATTGGATTTGGTTTATATGAATGACAATTTTTATACGCTAACAACCTATATACATAATAAAAATAAAATCACATACCCCATGGAAGATTATTTAGAAATGATTTATCGCAAAAAGAAAGAAAAAATCACCATTACTTCTCTAAGTCATGATTTAAACATCAAAAAATCATCTTGTAGTAAGATGATTCATAAACTAAAAGATTTAAATTTAATAAAGATCGAAGAAAATAAAATATTATTAACAAGCATTGGCTTAAAAATTGCCTACAATCTCTACCACCGTCATCAAGTATTAGAACATTTCTTAAAAAATTTAAATCAAGAAAACTTTGAACTAGCTCAAGTCGAAAAGCTAGAACACTTTATTGATGAAGTTACTCTAAGAAATCTTGAAAAATTAACCAACCAAATAATCAAGCAAAACGGGAGCTAAAATAATAAGCAACATAATTGGTACAAAAAAGATAACACTAATAATACTTACCTTTGTTGGTAATTTATTAATTTCTGCTTTCACATCAAGCATTTCTTTATTATTCAAGAAATCTAATTGATTTGTCAAAGAAGTAACGATACTATTTCCAAAAGTATTGGACTCAATCATATTTAAAATAGCATTATTGATCGCTTCACTAGGTATTCTTTTTTTCATATCATTTAAAGCTTCATTCAAACTTTTACCCAATTTAACTTCTGCTAAAGTTTGCTTAAACTCATCGGATAATTCCGAATCAATATTGGATGTCGTAAGATGAAGAGCATGTCCTAAATTTCGACCAGATTCCAAAGTAAGTAACAATACTTCAAAAAAGAACAAAGCTTCTTTTTCAAGTTTTTTAGCCCTTCTCTTTATCGGATAATCCAAAAGCACTACTTCACTTAAATAATAAAACAGGATAGCTACAACGGGAGCTAAAATATATCCAAAATCGGAAGTAATTAATAAAATAACAAACAAAATAAGAGAAATAAGAACTCGAAAATTAAGAATTAAAAACAAATTATAATTATGATTTACACCCAAAAGTTTAATTTTATCTTCGATTCTCTTTATCGTTCTTTTCGGATAAATTTTTACAAACAAACTTTCTTTCATATTCTTACCTCCAAAATCTTCTTAATAAGAATAATATATAAAATGTATAAAAATAAAATTACACTTAAAATAACAATTCCTAAGAAAGAAGTAAATAAAGGCATAAAGTAAGTTGGATTTAAAATGAAAATAAGAAGGACAAAAATAAATGGTAAAAAAGCTAAAAACTTAAACACAAACCTACTAGAACTCGTTAAACTATATAATTCATTTCTTAAGTTTTTCTTCTCTAAAATAGATTTTTCTAATCTCGAAAATACACTTACAATATCGCCACCTGTTTTATTTAAAAGAGTAAGACAAGTCGTAATATATTTTGCATCTTCTAATTTTACTCTCTCATAAAACCGATTAAACACAACATCCAAACTAAGTCCATAACTAATATCCAAATAAATCTTTTCAAATTCATCCTTTATTGGCCCATCCAATTCTTCTTTTACCATTTCAATCGCTTGGATAATACTCTTCCCACTTGCAAAAGCATTATTCATAATAATAATTGCTTTTAACAAATCATCTTCAATTCTTTTTCTTTTTTGATTAAATTTCATATTTAAAAAGAAATCAGGTAAAAAGAAAGTAATAATTAAAACAAGGAATAAAATCATTCCATCAAAATCATGATAATGCATAATGAAAGTAACAAGCCCTAAAATAAAAACAAGGAAAGTACAAACAAACTTAATCGTTACATAATCCATTCCCTCTTTTTGTCCTCTCACATCAAAAGGAATAAACTTTTCATACTTTAAAGCATACTTACGTAAAACTTGAGATTTTTTGAATAATTTTGATCCAAAACGAACAAACTTCCAAACATAAAAGCCAAGTTCATCAAAGAAAGAAACTTCATGATCTTTATTAGATGTAAGTGCAAAAGAAGAAAGTCTTTTTTCAAGCCGTAAAGTCTTAGACAAACGAAGTAGATAAAGCGCTACTAAAACTGGAACTAAAATAATAAGTACTTGTAAAAATCTTACTCCGTTCATCTTTTTCACCTAACTTTCTTTATTTGTTTTTTCTGGGTAGAAAATATCATCTAAATCTTCAATACCTCTTGCCCTTATCTTTTTAAGTACCTTAGGTACTCCTTTATATAAAATAAATTCTCCATCTACTTCCCCTTTATCAGTAAGTCCTTTTTGACGGAAAGCAAATATTTCTTTTAATTTAATTTCATCACCAGAGAAGTTTTCTAGCTCACAAATACTAGTTACTTTTCTTCTACCATCACTCATACGCTCGATATTTACCACTAAATCAATCGCACTAACAATATATTCACGAACTGCTTTAATAGGAATATCAATTCCTCCCATTAACACCATAGTCTCTAACCGGTTTAAGGCATCCGCTGGACTATTCGCATGCAAAGTAGTAAGAGAGCCATCATGTCCTGTATTCATCGCTTGAAGCATATCAAATGCTTCCTTACCACGAACCTCACCTACTATAATTCGATCTGGCCTCATTCTAAGAGAATTAATAACCAAATCGCGAATGGAAATTTCTCCCTCGGCATCATAATTCATCGTACGTGTTTCAAGAGAAATAACATGAGGTTGGTTAAGCCGGAGTTCTGCTGCATCTTCAATCGTAATAATTCTTTCATTATCATGAATAAAGCCACTTAAAATATTAAGCAAAGTCGTCTTTCCAGAACCTGTACCACCACAAACAATAATATTGAGTTTACCTCTTACTGCTGCATCCAAAAACCGTGCCATATAAGGAGTCAAGCTACCAATTCGAATTAACTCATCAATACTAGTCATACTCTCTTTAAATTTACGAATGGTAACAACAGGCCCTTTCGTTGAAAGTGGTGGAATAACAGCATTAATTCTCGAACCATCCTCTAATCTTGAATCAACCATTGGATTTGTCGCATCAATCGTTCTTCCCATAGGTTCAATAAGTCTTTGAACCGTTCGAATAATATGTTCATCATTAATAAAAGATACACTATCATCTTTTACTAATTGTCCATCAATCTCGATATAAATCTCATCAGGACTATTAATCATAATCTCGGTAATATTATCATCTTCTAGTAATTCGGAAATTGGTCCATATCCATTAATTTCATTATCAATTAAATTAAATAAATGACTTCTCTCTAAATTCGTTAAATCATATCCCTCAATCGTCTTATCAATCTCATCATTAATCCATTCCGTCAAACTAACATTACTAGGCATATCATTATCAATTAAATTCTCAATAATCTCTGTTCTAAGCATGTCAAGTAACTTCTTATCCGGAAATATCTCATAATCATTTAATATATCTTGCTTTTTTTGTTTTACTTGAACATCAAAAGCTTCTCTAAGCGTCTTCATGCTTTTCACCTTCTTTAAATAGATCAGTACAAATACCCATTAAAGTGGTATAATCTTTTCCAAAAATACTAGATGCTCTCTTATCTAAAGTAATAATCTTTCCATTCATAACAAAAGTATCAATATTTTTTATATAAAAATCTTTAGATAAAACATAATCAATATTTGCTTTAATAATATTTTTAATATCATAAATACCAAAATAACCTTTAAAAGGAAAAATACTTTCATTTAAAATAACTTTATAATTCGTTAAATTAGTATCTTTAAATACCGCAATTAAACTACGCATATTTTTAAGATCTAACGGATCATTCGTAACTAAGAAAAGAATTTTATCTACCAAATCCAAAGTAAGAATATTAAAATCCGTTAAATCATGAGTCGTATCAATTAAAACAACATCATAATTAAATACCGCTTTATCAAGAATAATCTCAACATACTTAGGATCAATCTTTAAAGCTTGTCTTGGATCTTTTGGACTAGCTAAAACATCAATATAATCATCATATTTAGTTACATAATTTTTAAACTCTTGATACTCATTATTATTATAATCATAAGTAAAATGATAACTACTTTTTCCATTAGGAATATTAAGGGCAGCGCTAATTCCTCCCCCAGATAAATCAAAATCAATAATTAAAACTTTTTTTTGTAACACTTCAAAAATACCTGCCAAATTTAAAGTAGTAATCGTCTTACCAACTCCACCTTTTGCACTTGCTACAACAATACTAATTCCCTTATTATTCATATTAATTGCCCCTTTTATTCAAATACAATTTTATCATCAATCATTTTTCCTGTAATATCTACTTTAATATCATAACTTTTAATTCCAATAATGGAACCAAAAATACTATCAACCTCATATTCATTTTGAATACGAATGCCTCCACTAGTAATTGTAACTTCCAAAGACTCAACCGGAAGATCATTTTCTATAAATAAATCTTTAATTTCTTCTTCTCTAGCATCATCATAAACACTTTCAATAATGGTCTTACTAACTTCTTTTAATTCGGCATTTTTACTCACGATAAGACCTACATCCACCACAAGTGCAGCCATACCTAGCAATATTGGAATTAAAATAACAAATAAAATTAAAGTTTGCCCCCTTTTATTCATAAGAAATACTCCTATGAACATCAATTACATAAGGATTTTCTATTAGAAGATTTAAACCCGGTGTAATAATATCGATTTCTTTAATTAAATGAAATGTAATTTTCTCATCTTCATCAATTTCTAAATCAAGTTCATCCATATCCAAATTACTTAAAATCTCCTCTTTACTCTTACCACTTTCATACATTGAGATGACATCGGTAATAGCACCTTCTAAAATCGTTTTATTATAAAGAATTTTACCAAGATCAACAATACCCAAAACTAATAAAAGAAAAATCGGTAAAATAATAATAAACTCTACTAATGCTTGACCCTTTCTATTCATAACTTACACCCCTAAGTATCACTTGCTGCCTCTTCTTCTTCACTCTTACAATATCCTTCACCAGGCTTATCTCCCTTAATATACTCTTCATCAACCAAACTACAACTAGTTTTTGTAATAGCGTCTTTTAAATAGCCACCAAAATAATTAACAAGTGCAATCGCAATCACACTTATTAATGCAATGATGAGAATATATTCGACTAAAGCCTGGCCACGTCTATTCATAACTTTCCACCCTTATCATAAATAATGATATAATAAATTAAGAAAAAAGTCAATTAAACAGTAATATATTTTTTGTTTTCATGCTATAATTTATTAGGTGATTCTATGTACTTAAATATTGGCAAAAAAAAGGTTCCTATTATAATAGCAAAATCTTTTTTTAAAAGATTAATTGGTTTAATGGGTAAAAAAGAAATTGACTTTGGTATGCTTTTTCCAAAATGCAATTCCATTCATACCTTTTTTATGAAAGAAAATATTGATATTGTTGGTTTAGATGAAAACAATGAAGTAATCTACAAATATGAAAACTTACCCAAAAACAAAATCATCAAAATTAATTACAATCATAAAAAAACTAGCATTTTAGAATTACCTAAAAATACTAGCGAAAAAATCAAGATTGGAACAATTCTAATATTTAATGAAGACTAACCTTCATTATTTTTTTTATTCTTTCTCATAGTAGCGAATATAGCAGCAATAAAAGCACCAGAACAAGCTCCAATGATACTATATTTCAAAATAGTAGACCAATTTATATTACTAGGTTCCCTTAAAGACTCATCAACATCAAATTCTATACTATCAACAATTTTTTTTACCCTTAATTCATCTTCCCGATCAAATGAATAAGGCTTTTGAGCAGTAATAGAATATCCATCTCCATTAATAACAGTAACATATTCATTTAAATATAAACCAGCATCTTGATATTCCAATTTAACAAACGAATAATCATTTTGATAAATCTCATAATCAGCATTTTGCCTATCTGCTAAAGCTTGCCCAAATTCATCAAGATCCTCATGAGAATAATTATTTAAATTAATTACATCTTCTACATCAGACTTACGAACAAAAATTTCAATATAATCTCCACTATCAGCATAAAGTAAGATAGCATCTACATAAGCCTTATTTTCTTCAAAAGAATCTACCATATAATCATAAGTAATACCTAGCTCTTCAAGTTCAGGATTATCTAAAATATTTTCAGGAGTAAATACATACCATTCACTCTCATCAAAAGTAATCTGCATATCAGTTCCATCAAGAATAAAATCGGTTGCCAAAACATTTAATGGTAATGCAACCATCAACAACATAAACATAACTATTTTTTTCATAACTCCCACTTTTCTTCTCCTATTCTTTAAATTCAAAAACATAATCACAAATTTGTACTTCATCTCCAGGCTTTGCTCCAAGTCTTTCTAATTCCTCATCAACACCCATACCTTTTAACTTACGAGCAAAACGAATAACACCTTCTCTTTCATCAAAACGAGTCATCTTAAAGAGTTTCTCTAACTCAGCTCCTTCTAAAACCCAAACATCATCTACTTTTGTAATCGTAAAAGGTCTTTCATTTTTAAATTTATAAGTAACATGACTCATCATTTCCTCATCACTATAAAGGTTTTCGTCACAAGTAGTATCTAATAAATCGGCAAGCTTTTGCATAAGTTCATCAAACCCGGTATTGGTAACACTACTAACAGGAACAACAAGTACATCTGGATAAGCTTTCTTGAATGCTTCTAAATTTTTAGGAGCATCTTCTAAATCCATTTTATTAGCAATAACAATTTCCTTCTTTTTAGCTAACTTCTCACTATAATCGAGGATTTCTTTACGAATAACTTGATAATCATGGATTGGATTTCTTCCTTCCACTCCCCCCATATCAATTACATGAGCAAGCACTCTTGTCCTCATTGCATGTCTTAAAAACTTATGACCAAGTCCAACACCTTCACTAGCACCCTCTATAAGTCCCGGAAGATCAGCCATAACAAAACTTCTACCATCTTTTAATTTTACAACTCCAAGATTTGGAGATAATGTTGTAAAGTGATAGCTAGCAATTTTCGGAGTTGCAGCACTAATCATAGATAAAATGGTAGACTTACCAACACTAGGAAGGCCAACTAACCCAACATCTGCAATCATTTTAAGTTCTACTTTTAAAACTTTTTCTTCTCCAGGTTCTCCTAGTTCACTAAATTTTGGAGCGGTATCGCTTTGAGTTCGAAAGCTGGCATTTCCTCTACCTCCACGTCCTCCATGAGCAACCACAACTTCATTATTTTCACCAACTAAATCAGCAATAACCAAATTAGTATTAGCATCTATTACCGTAGTACCTTCTGGTACCTTTACGATAATATCTTCAGCATTAGCACCATTTCGATTAGAACCTTTCCCATTTTCTCCCTTTTTTCCTTTAATTATTTTCATATATCTTAAATCAATTAAAGTCTTTAAACCTTTATCCACTTGAAAAATAATACTGGCACCTTTTCCACCATTCCCACCATCTGGTCCTCCCATAGGAACACACCATTCACGACGAAAAGAAGTGCAACCATCTCCACCTTTTCCAGCTTCTACTTTAATTGTCAATTCATCTACAAACATATTTAAACACCACCTATATCATATCACAAAAAGTATATTTTTACTATTCGTATATACTTATTTTATTTTCAATTATTTATATAGTATATCTCATTAAATCTTTCTATTGGAACCATAGATATATTTTCCATATAGATTGGCTTTTTAAACTCAACTAATCGATTAACACGATTACTAGCCATCCAACTATTAGGAAAACAATAAATCGTTTTATAATCTTTCTTATCGCTTTTTAATCCTAAAAGACAACAAATATCTTTTTCATACATTTTCATTAAACCATAATCTCCATCATATAAAGAACTTGTACTTTTAAATTTTAAACTGTATAAAGAAGTATTAAAACCCTTTAATAAATCTAAAATATTAGAAAAAGTAGTCATTCTTAATTTCAATAAATATTTTTCCTTTGTTTGATTTTCTAAAATATGATTAAATTTCTCTAAATTCTTTTTTATATATTTATATCTTTTATCCTTAGATTTTATATGAGTTGGAAAATAACGATCAAAGTTTTTAATTTTATGTAAGCCAACTAAATGATAAAAGTGATCATTACGAAACATAATATAAATATATCCTTTATCTTTACGACTAACAATAAAAACAAATTTTTTTAGTTCTTCAAAAGTGTTAATTAATTCTTCTAGCATACCCTACCCCCTTAAAGATAAAAGGACCTATCTAAAAAGATAAGTCCCATGGTAGAAGCCTAAATTTGCATTAGGCAAAAAGCCTTCTATTTTGTGTTTAACCTATTACTAGGCCGCCGAAGCTAGGCTGGGACTACCAACTCCCGTCATTAATAATATGCTACATCGTAACCTTATTATTATCTAAATTATATCACACGAATAAAAATGTGTAAATTAATTTAGTAAAAACTATTATAATCTACTTTTTTATGCTTGTCAATTTAAAATTCAAATAAATTATAAAAAAGCGTTACAATTCACAGCTGATTTTTGCTGTATTTACAAGTGTTTAACTGAAAGTTATAACCTAAAATCAACTGTGAATAAATATTTTTACATAATTTCGAAAATAGTTAATCAGATTATAATTCTTAAATTTCTCCTAAAATAAAGAGAATTGCAATTTTAAAATGGCTGTGAATTGTAACAAAAAAGCAATCAACTTTCATTGATTAGCCTTTCTCTATTCATTTGATATCCGAACTCTTACCGTAGATGATACTACAAAGTTAAGTCTTGGATCATCATTTTCAATTTGAACCTCAACATCATACTCTCCAGGAGTATAACCAGTTAAATCAATATAAGCATTAATACTATCAGCATCTACTCCATCAATAACAGATTGAACACCTTGAACAATAACTGGAACACTACTTGTACCAACAATATTAGCAGTATATCCACTTGCTAAATTTCTACTAGATATGGTTGATAATTCTACTTCTTTTTGTCTTTCATCTCCAAATGTAACAGTAATACTAGCATTATTTTCACTTAAAGCCCGTACCCCAGTTGGACGAGAAATTGTTACATTATAATTTCTAGTACTATTGGCACCCTCTCCATCAACATTAATTGTAACTGGAACACTTGTAATACCACTAATTTGTTCTTCATCACCATAAATAGTTACCGAATAATTATTATTATTATTTATCAAAATCGATGCAATTGCTCTACCAGTAACTAAAGAACCAGTCGTCCGAACCTCAATTGGAACACTCTTTGAATAAGTGTCTAGTGTAACGGTTGCACTAAGAGTCGTTGGCACAATCTCAATGTTATCTAGTACTTCACCATTAGAATCATACGCTACTAAACGAACATTATTAACGGTAAAAGTTCCAACATCAGTTAGAGCATCATCACTTAAATCGATTAAAGCCTTAACAGAAGCAATATTATTAATTGCATCTTCACTACCCTTAACAACAACTTCACTTCTCTCAAGTTCTACGCTCTCAACACTTAATTCTTCACTTAAACTTTGTTCATTAATTAAATCATAATCAATGGTTCTTGTAACACTAATCTTATCTTTAATTGTTACGGTAACATAAGAAGGATCTAATTTATAATCAATCGAATCAATTGATTTCGTATAAGATAAATAAACACGATAAGCAGAATCTCTTGCTTCGTAATCGGATAAATCCAAAATAACATTATTTGTTCCTAATTGCTTTGCTAAATAAATATCACTCTTTCGACCAATTAAAACAATATCAACAGTCTCAGGTATTCCTTCCACTACATATGCTTCTTCATTATAATTAACCGTAACTGGTACATTCGTAATAACCTCAGCTTCTGATTCCACCAAAGTAATTACTCTAGAATCAATTAATACAAACACAATAACTGCCAAAATAAGTGAAACATAAATCATAAAATTAGGACGATTAAAAATATAATCTAACTTAATATTTTTACTACGTAAATACTCTCGAATATTAAAGATTAAACGACTAATTGGTGTAACAATAAGCTTATCAATAATCCGATAAATTGCTTTAAAAAACTTACCAATCGCTTTTCCAATTTTCTTCATTATTCTTCACCTGCACTTTTCTTATCTTCTGCTTCATAGAACACTTCAGGTTTTGGATTAAGTGCATCAATTAAAAGCATTCTAAATTCATCTAAAGTCAAATTATAATTTAACTCTCCATCAACAGCAACGCTAATTCTACCAGACTCTTCTGATACAACAAGAGCAATCGCATCAGATTCCTCAGCTATACCTAAAGCTGCTCTATGTCTCGTACCAAGTCTCTTAGAAATAGATGGATTCATACTCGTCTTAAAGACAGCTCCTGCAACGGTAATACGATCTCCCTGGATAATAACACCACCATCATGAAGTGGTCCATTAGGGAAAAAGATTGTTTCTAATAAATCACTAGATAAATCAGCATAAATCTTAGTCGCCGGTTCGATATATTCTTGTAAAGAAATCTCTCTTTCAATAACAATTAAAGCTCCAATTCGATTTCTTTTAAAATACTCGATTGATTTCATAATTTCATAAACGACTTTTTCTCTTTCATCAATCGTAAGAATCTTATGTCTACCAAGAAGTTGTGTTCTTCCAATTGATTCCAAAACACTTCGAATCTCTGGTTGAAAAATAACAATGATAGCCAAAGGTCCCCATTCTAGACAGTATTGTAAAATAACCCCAACGGTATACAAATCAAGCAAATCACTTAATAACTTAATAACTAAAATAAGTAATACACCTTTAAAAATAAGAACCATTTTAATATTATTCTTAATATTTTTTAATATAAAATAAAATACTAGCCAAACAATTCCAATATCAATAATCTTTGTAATTACATCCCAAACGTTAGCTAATGTCATAACTTCACCTTCCTATATGCCTATTTATTATATCAAAAAAGTGGATGAAATCCAAGTTATTTTAAAGTGATCAACCTTGAGCTTTAAACATCCTAGTTAAAACCGTTATTAAATCTAGGTTTACCACTTTACTAACATAGGTATCCACTCCACTCACGCGTTCTTCTAAAATAACAACGTTTGATGAAATAACTTCTCTATTTTCATCTAATCCCATTGCCAGAAAATATTTCTTACCATGAAGCATTGCTTCTTTTAAAACAATATATTGTTCATGATTTTCTAAGACAATAATATAATTAATTTTAAGCCCCATAAGAAGTGCCTCCATTACTTTGAACTGTTTGTGCCGGTATCATATCAACTACTTTGATGAAATCATCACCATCTTCTTCGCTAAACAAATCATCAATTTGCGTATCCAGTGTTTCTTCCACCTCTTCTTTTGGTCGCTCTACACTTGGAGTATTCATAGTACCAAGAAGCATCTCAATTTGATCATAAATTTCATCTGGAGTCTTATCAAATTTTTGACGATTCTTAATCTGTTTAATTTCTTCATTAATAATCTTTAATTTTTCTTTATCTCTTTCTTCTTCAATATAGTCCTTATTTACTTCATCCATAATTTGTAAATGTTGAAGTTCCTCTATTTCTTTTGTATGTTCAGCAATATTTTGATTATATTTTGAAACAATCTTATGAATTGCATTTGAAACCGTTATTTGAAATAACAAATCTTTTTTATAACTAGCAAGCAAATCTTCTAAAACCTGTTTTTCTTTTTCTTTCTTTAAAATGGCATTTTCCAAATTTGCTTTTGTTCTTCTTGATTTAGAAGAATCTTTTGCTAACTCTTGATATTCTTCTAAATCTTTACTTACTAAAGCGATTTCTTCTTCAACATCACGAATAAATACACTTAAATTTTGATTAATATCTTCTGTAATACGATTAATAAAAGATTCGTATTGCGAAGATTCTCCCTTTTGAGCTTCGATTCCTTTATTTAAATAATCGACTCTCTTACTTACAACATCACTATCAACACTAGCATAATTTTTAGTATCAATATAATTTGATAATTCGGTTCTTTCACTTTCTTTTTTCTCTAATTCTTCATCTAAAACGCTTAAATTCGTAATATCCATAAAAGGTTTAGATTTAACAATTTCTAAAAGCTCTTTAATTTTATTTAAAGCTTCCGTATAGTTGTTATTGGAAATTAACTCTTTCGCATCTGCACCAATCATATTTGGATCGGTTAAATATTCTAATTTTTTCTTTTGAAGTTCATCTAAAGAATCATTTAAAGATTGTAATTCTTTTTCATCTTGTGCCTTTAAATCTTCATCAATATAAGTATTTGGATTATTTAAATTATCTTGAACTTCTTTGAGTCTCGCCTCATCATTACTTTTCTTTTCTAAAAGTTCATTTTTAGCTTGTTCATGTAGTTCAATTTCTTTTAAAATTGCATCATGCTTTTTTGTTTTATGCTCTAATTCTTCTTCAAGCTTTTTTGTATGTTCCTTTTCATTGCTAACAATATTTTGATAAGCATCACTTACTTGATCTTTATTCTTCTCATCTAAAATACTAACATACTTCCGATTTTCTTCTATTTTTTCATTCAAGCGATCAAGCTCTCTTGCTAGTTTTGCTTCATCTGCCTTAACACCCTTTAATTCAAAATCAAGTTCTTTAATCTTCCTATTTAGGCGAGTAATCTTAGATTTTAAACTAACTTCAATATTTTTATCAACAAGTTCACTAGACGCATTAAAATAACGAGTATCATTCATTATACTCTTCAAATCATCCAATCTTTGTTTTTTATCTTGAATATCTTTATTAATTTGTGTTAAATCAGTCTCAAGATCCTGTTCATTAACATTTGATCCTGCCATTTCTACTAATAAATCGATATTATTAAATATTTCTGTGTGCATAAATCCACTGCCACCCACCATTTCTTATTCTAATATAATGTTATCACATCTAAACAAATTTTACAAGAAAAAGATATGGAACGAAAATCTATAAAAAATTTATTTTTACTAAAACAAATACATAATTAATTAAAACAAGAATATAATATTATATACATAATATAAAGCAATTATACATATTATATGTAGTAAAAACATTGACATAACTAAATTTATATGATATTATCTTAAATAGAAAGTGAGATGATTATATGGCTAGTACAACAAGTGCAATAAATATTAACGTGGATACTCATATCAAAAATGAAGCAACTGCAATCTTAAAAAGTCTAGGATTAAATATGAGCACCTTTATTAACATGGCATTAATACAAGTAATCAAAAAAAATGGTGTACCATTTGACATCGTAAACGAATCTCCAAACCAAGAAATGTTAGAAGCATTAAAAGAAGTAAAAGAAATGATTAATAATCCCGAAAAATATCCAAGATACAGCAATAGAGAAGATTTAAAGAAAGCTTTATTATCTGATGACTAAATATAAGTATAGCGTAGTATATTCTACAAAATTCAAAAAGTCTCTAAAAAAAATTCAAAAACAAAGCAAAAATATTGATGAATTATTGGATGTGATTGACAAATTAGCCTTAAAAGAAGAACTAGACGCAAAATACAGAAATCATAAATTAATAGATGATAAAAACTACAAAAATTGTTATGAATGTCATATAAAACCTGATTGGCTATTAATTTATCAATATGTAGACAATGAACTATTGCTTTTATTAATTAATACGGGAAGTCATAGTGATCTATTTAACTAATAAGGAATCTAAAAAATCCTTATTTTTTTATATAAGAAAAAAGGACATCATTTCTAATATCCTTTTTTCTTATAATACATAAATAACTCTTTAAAGCGATTATAATGAACAACTTCTCTTTGTCTTAAAAACAAAAGTACTCGAATAACATCTTCATCATCTGTTAAATTAATTAAATTTTCATAAGTAGCTCGAGCTTTTTGTTCAGCAGCCATATCTTCCATAATATCTGCTAAAGGATCTCCTGTTACAGCAAAATAACTAACAGTAAAAGGAACTCCATTCGCATCCGTTGGATAAACTCCTTTACCATGTTCAGCAAACATAGAACCAAGTCCAGCATCTTCCATTTCCTTGACACTAGCATTTTTAGTTAGTTGATGAACCATGGTTGCAATCATTTCACAATGTCCAAGTTCTTCTGTTGCAATATCATTTAATAGTGCTTTTCCATAATCATCAGGCATACTAAACTTTTGAGAAAAATAACGCATAGAAGCAGCAAGTTCCCCATTGGAACCTCCAAGCTGCGTAATTAAGTACTTTGCCATAGCTAAATCTTTTTTCTTAATATTAATTGGATAGTTTGTGTGTTTTACATACTTAAACATACATACTACCCCCTTTATTATCCCAAGTCCATGGACTATTAATCCAATTAAACTTCGAACCATTTACCTCACTCACCTCAAGTGGTCCATATTTCTTAACATATTCTTGACACTTCATTTCTTCTTCATTCACATACTTTTTAAACAAAGCGAGCACTTCTTTATCATCAGGATGCAAATCTAAATACAAATTAAGATCATTCACTGCAAAAGATAAAGCCATAACTTGATACAACAATCTTTCTTGTTCGTCACGACCAACTAATTTAAAATAAGTTAAATTTTTGTATGGTTCATACTCATCTTGAAACATATTTCCTCTTAAAAATCCTTCCATAGGACTTAAAATATTAACTGTACGATTAAAATTTACATCTGGAATAAAAAAAGCCATATTAACATCAAAATCATTATCTTCAAATAACACTTCAAATTACCTCCTAAAGTATCATATGAACATCCAAAAATAATGACTAGTCAAAAGCCTAAAAAAAAGATAATAGCATGTATTATCCTTACCTACGGACAGTTTTTTAAATGAGTAAGGCCGATAAATTTTATTATCGACCTAAAACTCTTCTTAAAACATATTAAAAACAGCTCATTTATGCTACAATAGTTTTGATAATAGAAAGTAGCTAAGCTGTATGTATAAATTTTATAATAATCAATTTAAATTTGCAAGTGGTTTTAAAAACTTTTTAATCAAATCGATTCCTAATATCAGGAAAACTCAACTCAATATTATTCCTTATATTATTTTAGGCATGATTATTTCTGAATCTTGTGTCCCTTCTGATATTGCAAAAGTCTTAAAAGAGGAATTTTCTTCTATTCATTTTGATTCGATTATCAAAAGAATTAGAAGATTCTTCTCTAATAAATTATTTAAACCTTATATTTTTTATAGACATTTAATTGTTTATGTTCTTAAAAGTTTTGTCCCGAAACATAGTGATAAAGTTCTTTATATTACTTTTGACCACATGTTTAGTAAACATAATTATACTGTTTTTATGATGACTTTACGTGTTGGTACTTTTGGTATTCCTATTTATTTTAAGTACTTTAAAGATGTTTCTAATAATGATGCTTTTAAATTTAATACGATTGAATCAGGTATTAGGTCTGTTTCTGCTCTATTTAAAAATACCGATTTTAAATTAGTATTTTTGGCTGATCGTTGGTTTGGTTCTTTTAAAATTCTTAGAATTATTGATGAACTGAAACATATTTATTGTATTAGACTAAAAGGTAATATCATAGTTTATAAAGATGGAAATAAATTTAAAGCTAAAAAATTAAAGCACCGTAAATATCATTCTGTAATTCATAAAGATGTTTTAATTACTGATGAAAGGTATAAAACAAATATTGTTTATTCACCAACCAACAACACTAAAGATCCTTGGATTATTGTTACCAATGGTGATCCTTCAAAAGCTTTAAAAAGTTATTCTTATCGCTTTGGTTCAATTGAAACAATGTTTAAAGCTCAAAAATCCAATGGTTTTAACTTAGAAAAAATTTCTAATTCTAGTTTAGAATCTTTTGAAACTATGTATACTTTGGTTTGTACTTGTATTTTATACCTAACTATTTTGGGGATAGATTACTCTAAAAATACAAGATGTTACAGGAATGTAAAGATTGAAACGCATAAAACCTATATAACAGATGGTAAGAAAATCAAAAAAAGAATTATGTCTTTATTTAATGTCGGATTAACTTTATTTAAGCTTGCTTTTAACTCTTTAAATTACATTAGAATTCCACTTACTTTCAAACTTTATGATGTCTGAGTTCGGAAACTGAACTCCATAATTGAAAAAAATGTAAAAATCTTTTTTGCGTGCAATAATTTTCACATTTTTATATTGAATTTCTAATTTATGAAACGGGTTTAGTTATTTGTATATAAAATACTCATCTAGTGGTCGTACTTTTTCCTCTACAAACCAACATAGATACAGGGATTATTTAAAACTGTCCGCAGATAAGTTCTGCTGATTATCTTTTAGGTAAAATAGAAAGTCCAAAATATTTCAAATAAAAAGCACTAACTATAACTAGTTAATGTTTTTTTCTTTTCATACTTTTTCTCTTTTTAGAAGGAGTTTTTTTCTGATTATTTTTATTTGTACTTTTCTTCTTAGCAGAAGACTTTGAAGTAGTAGCTTTTTTAGTACCTGTTGTTTTCTTAGCAGTTGATTGTGTTTTTTTTGCTCCACTAGTCGTACTAGCTTTAGTATTATTATTCTTTTTTGTTGTAGTGCTTTTTCTTTTTTGAGTACTTCCACTCCTACTAGTACTTTTCTTAACAGTAGTTTTCTTAGCATTACTCGTTTTATTATTTGATTTTGTACCAGTTTTACTATTTTTAGTAGAAGTCGTCTTAGGTTTATGAACTTCTTTTTTCTTTTCTATTTCTTTCGTTTCTTCTAATTCAGGAAGTTCTTTATGTTCTTCTTCCTTTAATTCAATTTTTTCTTTTGTCTCTATCTTAATTTTCTCTTCTTCTAAAACTTTAGGAGATATCTCTTCTTGAACTACAACTTCTTTCATGAATAATTTTCGGAACAAAGGAATAGATACCAAGCACTCTTTCAATTTCTTCCAATCAAATTTTTCTTTAACTTTTTCTTTCTTATCTTCTTTTACTTCTGGTACTTCCTTTATTTCTTCTTTTACTACTTCTATTTTAGAATTAAGTCGTTCTTGTTTTCTTTTACTTAAATATATACACAAAAAAGTAATACCAATACATATTAAAGTAATAAAATAAGCCGATATAATTGCAATAAAGAAAATATCAATTGGATCAAACTTTCCCATGTATACCACTCCTTTTTAAATTTCTTCTTCTACACTAGGTTGATAAGAAGCAACTGAAAGCTTATTTGCCTCTCTTACAAAATAAATCGTTCCTTCTGTATCATAACCTAAATCTTCTTCATATTCATAATTCATTGTAACTTTAATTGCTTCCATTTCTTCATCATCTAAAGTAAATGTTGTATTTTCTGTATTTAATATTGTTACATTTGTAATTTCTGGTAAATCTTGAACACGATTGCGATAGGTATTATCAATAATATCACGATAAACAGTATCAACTGCTTTTTGCCTAAACATATCTACTTTACTACTTAAAATATATTCTAGACTTCCTACATCATACTTATTAATTTTATTATCCAATGTATAAAAATCAATTACAAACAGTTTAGCTAAAGTATTTGCATAACTAGTATAATCCACTGTATCTGCATTTAAAATATCTTCAAGTTCATAAAATGTTTCTTTCATGTAATCCGTATCACGATCATCTAATGTATAACCATAATCACTAATATTAGAAATAACATTTGATACATTAGCATCCACTTTTTCCTCTTCCTTAGAAAAGAAAATTTTTAAAACTCCAACACCAATTACTAGAACTAATAAAACACCAATAACAATTAACCCGATTTTATATCTTTTTCTCATTCGCTTACCTCATTTTCTTTCATTTCTAGTACCGTATCTCCTTCATTTTTAATCAAATCATGAACAATGATGGCATTCGATACTTCAAGGATCTGTTCTGTTTTTGTTTGTAAATTCGTAATATAATCCGTCGTAAGTTCTGCGCCTTCTTTAATAACTTTATATTGTCCTTCTGAATTATTATAATATATTAAATTTGTAAGGAAATTACCATTTGGAAACACAACATAATTATCATCTTTAATATTAAAGATATCATGTCCCATTGCAAATGGATTTTCAATACCAAGCATATTACCTAATGTTGGCATAACATCATACATACCCATAACATAATCTACTTCACCATGAAGCTTACTTCTAAGTTCGCTATTCTTTGTCCAAATAATAAGTGGCGTATTTTTATTTAGTTCATGATCATATTCATCATAAGGAACATAAGTAGGATCATCTTCGGTTTTCACTTCACCAGTCTTATAATCATAATTATATAAATAATTAATTTCATTTCTAGACAATTTCGCATCATGATCTCCATATAATACAAATACTGTATTATCAAATTCATCTGATTCATTTACATATTGGAAAAATTCTCCTAAAGCCGCATCCGCATAATGACTACTCATAATATAATTTCCAACATCACTACCATAAAGGTAATTGGTTGTAACTTCCGTGCATTCTAAAGTTTCCTCATCACATTCTTCATAAGTAGTTGACATATCATATTCGCCATATTTATCTAAGAACTTAAAAGGAGAGTGATTTGATAAAGTAATAATGGTACCCATATAATTCGTATGAGTTGCTTCGATATTTTCCATAATTGGTACCACTTGTTCGAAGAACTTTTTATCACTAATACCCAAATTAATATATTCCAAATTATTTGGATCTTCACTATCTTTATTATAAGTATAAGTATCTTCAAAATACATATCATCATAACCCAAAAGTGGATGAACCGTAGCACGATTCCACATAGAAGCATAATTACCATGCATACTAAACGTATAATATCCCTTTTCTTTTAAAAGTTTTGGAATCGTAATATAATCGCGATCATAATAAGAAGTAAATACTGCTCCACTAGCCGCTGGCATTAAACTTGTTGTTAAAGTAAATTCGGTATCACTAGATGTACCTATACTTACTTGTGGATAAAATCTTGAGAAGAACAACCCTTCACTAGCAATTTGATTCAAATTAGGAGTTGCCTCTACCCCATTAAATTCTACATCCATTAAGAAAGTTTGCATTCCTTCCATATGAATAAAGACAATATTATATCCTTCTAAAATACCCGTATACTTATTATCACCATCATACTCATCAATATCTTCACTAGTAAAATAATCAATAAAACTTTGAGCAGCTTCTTCATATCCAAACAAGCTACTAAATTTTGGAGTAAGAGTTTGAATTAAATCATTAATCTGATAAAGTACTAATCCAAATCGCTCTACAACATATACCCGATTCCATTGTTTCGCAAGTCTTGAATAATCCGTACCAGTAGCAGTTACAAAAGTATATGCTAAAAATAAACAACCCACTAAAAGGGTAACTACACACATTTTCTTTCCTTTTTCAACCACACTCATAAAATTATAATAAGCTGTCTTATATAGTTTTTTATGAATAAAATAAAATAAAAAAGGAAATAAAATATACATCAAATCCGTAAGTTTTAATCTTTCATAAACAGAACCCATAACCGTTTCTGTTTGCCCAACCGTTCCAAGTTCTCCAAAAGAAGCAAAAGAAGTATAGAAAGTATAATATACTGAGTTAATAACTTCCATTAAAGTAAAAACAATTAGTACAATCATAAAATATCGATACTGATTCTTAGGTTTTACTAAATACCCCAAAGAACCAATAATCAGTACCAATGCTAAATCTGAAACAAAAGCAGGAAAATCCCACATATTACCAATCGTAAAATTTCTTACTAACATAAGTCCAAGCATAGCAATAAAAACGTATGTTATAAAAAGACGATTCGTAGCAATATATTCAATAACATTTTTTCTAATTTTCCGAAAAAACATTTCAATCTTTTTTATCATGATTCACCCTTCTTCAGACATAATTATATAATAAAATAAGGATTTTTGCAATTTTTCCTTGCATTTAAGTGTATAATTTGATAATATATTTATGCATGCAGGTATAGTACAGTGGTTAGTATGCGACCTTGCCAAGGTTGAGACGGCAGTTCGAATCTGCTTACTTGCTCCATTTGAAAACAACTTACAAGTTTATATGCTTGTAAGTTTTTATTTTGTATAAACTTTAATGTTATCTAATCACAGAAAAGAGGACATACTTTCAAATCTTAAAAAAGTATATGCAAGAGTTAATACAGATACCTAAAGAAATAATGATTATTCTATTGATTCATAACTTAGTATAATTAAAGAATATTGCGAAAAAAATGATTATAGTATTATTGATGTCTACAATAACGCAGATCATTTTGACAAAAATTTAATACAACCAAAATACAAAGATTACTTACAGATATTAAAGCTAAAAAATTGATATGTTAATTGTGGGCTTATATCAAGTTTCAATGTTTTTTTTATCCAAGTTATTCCTACGAACCATTCTCAATTAAAGCCTTCATCTGTTTTAATTTTGTTTCCAATAGTTTCTTATCTATCAATTTTAATTTATATTCCGATATTAAAGTTTGTGACATATTTTTACTTAATGAATATTCAACTACATCTTTATCTTTAGAACTACAAAGAATAATTCCTACACTAGGATTTTCTTGTTCTTTTTTAACATCTCTATCTAATGCCTCCAAATATAAATTCATTTTCCCTAAATATTCTGCCTTAAATTCTCCTAATTTTAGTTCAAATGCTACTAAACAAGACAATTCCCTATTATAAAATAACAAATCAATAAAGAAATCGTGATTACCAACTTGGATTCTGTATTCATCTCCAATAAAAGTAAAATCTTTCCCCACTTCTAATATAAAATCTTTTAAATTTGCGAGTATAGCATTTTTCAAATCTTTTTCAGAATATCCACTCGGCAAATCTAAAAATTCTAAACTATAAGTATCTAAAATTCTTGTGTTAGGATAATCATTTTCATCAATCGTTTTATTAGTAGTAGGTAATTGTTTACCATCAGATAGCATATATCTTTCATAATAGGATGAAGTTATCTGCCTATCTAATTCTCTTTTAGAATAATTGTTTTTAATTGATAATTGTAAGTAAAAATGTCTTTCTTCTTTTGATTTAGAACCACTTAAAATAAGAAGATTATTTGTCCATGATAATTGCGTCACCAGTGGTGTCGCAATCTCATCATCCTTATAGGTACTATAAAATTGAATCATTCTTTCTATATTTCTTTTAGTAAATCCTTTAATAGTGGGATAATTAACTTTCATAAAGTCCGCTGCCTTAGTAGTAATTTTATCACCATAACCACTATTTTCCTTTAATTCATATAAAAACTTACCAACTTCCAAATAAAGCAAAATCATTTCTTCATTTACTTTTCTATAAGCATTATTTTTTCTTCTTTCAATCATTTCAATAATTTGATTAAAATTAACATCTAACATTTTTACAACTCCTTTCTTTTCCACAGGCATTATATATGAAAACAAATATAAGCATTCTAATCAGAACATACAAATATTTTTTATAAAATTAATAATACATTGCTAAAGGGTGAATCACATAAATTTCTGTTCTTTCTGTGTATAGCTTCAATAAAACTTGGTTAACAAATTTATACATTTCCGCAAAAGCATTATTATTATCAATCAATTCATTATTTTCACTAATTATATTAGTTACATAACCAATTATTTCTATTTGTCCTCCATATTTAAATGCTACATTTTGGGGATTATCTCTAAAATTATTATCATTAAGAACTACTAAACATTCTTTCGTCATTATAAATCTTGTATAAGGTAAAGTATTTCTCGCAACATCTATTGTTTCTAATAGATTTTTTCTTTCTTCTTCGGCAGATTTTACTTGTTCTTCTAATTCTTTCAATTTTAATTTTATTCTCATATCTTGTTTTTGTTGATTTGTTAAAGACTCTTTAAAATTTTTCATTTCATTTTTTTGTTGTTTAATCGAGAAAGTATATGCCCCTTTTTCAGAAAATAGTTTTTCAAAATAATCAAAATCAAAAAAAGTAACATTTTCATTTAAAGATATTACATCACCAATTTTAAAGTTATCAATTTTTATAATATTCTTTTTTAAAAAATGGTTGCGTTCAACTTAATGACTGATTAAGATATTCATAATAAGCAACATTTAAAAAAAGAAAAGTATCATTTAAATTCTTAAGACAATGAGTGAATAAAAATTTCAAATCATTATTTTTTTGACTTCTCTTTAGAAATATATAATATTAAAAGTATTATACCTACTAGATTAATTCCGACAGATAACCCCAGTAATAGCCCATTCGTAAATTCTCCAAATGAACTTGTTTCATTACCAGTAAAAAATATATATGATAAATATAATATGTTTCCTAATATTATTAAGAAAACTCCTATTTTAAGTTTATTCATTTTATCCTTTTTCTTATTAAATAATTCCATAATAATATCTCCAATCTTATTCGCAAATTACTATTTGTTGTTTAAATCCCAAGTTGCTTTAAATGAATATAATACAAATGATAATTGTGTCATAAATTTTATTGTAAGAAAGCTATAAATATAAAATGATTTACAATCTATTTTTGATAAACTTCATAATTACTTTTTAAATACTAAAATTGCTTTTGCTGTACCTGTAACAGACATCGCAACAAGTTCATAACCATCTTGTAACATTTCATTTGCTTTTTCTTCAATTCTTTTTGCCATATCATCTGCTTTTGGCAAATATTCAATAACAACCGTTTTATACACAATTCCACCTCCTAATCATTTTTAATTTCTTTAACAACATCATCTAACTGTTTAAAATCAACAAAGCTAACATTCTTTTGATAAGTATCAACTATCACTTGATATTCTCCACTTTCTTTTGAGCGCTTTTTTAAAAAATGATAAAGCAAACTCATCAACGTTTTATGAGCAAATTTCAATTTAGAATAATCAATTGCTCCCCTCATATGAAATATTTTAGCATGCTGATATATTTCTTTTGACACTTGACTTTGAATTGATTTTAGAATACTATTTCTTGTTGCTTCATTACTAGGATCTGTTAAACCAACCGTTACTAAGATAATTTTCTTATGTTCAAGATTTTTTAAGGATCTAAATGTTTTTGCAAGTCCCTTAACAACTCCTGCATACAAAGCTCCAAAATAAATAATCGTATCATACGGATTAATATCTTTAACATCCTTATAAGAAATCGCATCAATCCCCGTGATTTTTGATAACTCTAAAGCATAGCTTTTTGTTGCACCATAACAAGATGCATAAATAATAATCTTACTCACAAATATCACCTAAATTTATATCAAAACTATGACTTTAAATCATATTTTTGAACAACATAATTTTCATTAGCATCAATTAGCAAATACATATAATTTTCATCAAAAGAAACCTTACGAATTCCATCAAATCGTTCGATACTTTTACCATCATAAACTAGAACAGTACCTAAATTATCGGTTGAAGTATAGTATTTAAGATTGTCTGTATTTTCTGTAAATATAAGTTTATCATTTATATTATAAACATAATCAGGCTTATCATTAATATTACTTACAACCAAACGAAACTGATTATTATTTACGTCAAACTCGTAAATTTTTCCATATACATAATAATAATTATCACTATTATTTCCACTACTTATTCTATGAATATCTCCTAAACTACAGTAAAATCTTTTTTCTATCTGTTTTGTGTTAACATTTAACTTATAAATATAATTTTTTAATTTAAAATACAAGTAATTTTGATTTACAGCAATAAACTGGATATCTTTAGCATTTTCATCATCAAAAGTATATACAATACTGTTATTTTTATATATCGTTGGATATTCAGAATAAAAATCTTCTAAAAAATAAACATTACCTCCATCATAATCTAAATAATATTGATTACCAGAGAGACTATGTGTCGTTTTCACCTCAGATATCGTTTTATTTGTATCTAAATCTATTTTTTTAAAAATAGCATAGGAATCTCCTGCAACAGCATGATCTATTAAAGCATATACTTTTCCATCTTTTAATGTTTTACTAAGATAATTATCATCATTACCTAAACTAGTGATTTCCCCTGTTGATAAATTAATCTTTTTATTTTCCCCATAATACATAGTATAATAATAAGCTTCATTGTTATATACAAAATAGAAATCTGCATATCTTAATTCATCAGTTTCAACAAGTTTTTGATTATCAGTTCCATCTAAATTCATAACAAAAAGTTGATCGTATAATTCTGTATAATCATTATTATTATCTAATACATAATAATAAATTTTGTCATTATAAATAAAATAATAAGATGTTGAACTATAAAATAAAGAACTAGGAGAATTATCCAAAACTTCTGCTAAATTTTTATTTTTATTATTATAAATATTTAAAAACACCGTAAACGTAATAATAATTAAAAGCAAAGAGATTAAAACTATTTTAAATATTTTTTTATTTTTATGAGATAATTTAACATAAATATTATTTAATAACTTAATAATTCCATAAACAATCCAAATAAATGCAATAATAACAAATGCTCCAATCAAATATATAAAAGCACCAATAAAAGCAAAAGCACTTAACAAAGGTCCAAGAATTTCATTAGGATTAAATTCAGAAGAAAGAAATATGCTTGATATTACTCTAATCCCTGCTATAACAACAACTATAATCGTTAATATTATGCATATTTTCTTAAACATTTTCATAAATTTAGAATTATCTTTTTGCTTTAACCCTTCATCTTCTCTTGTTTTAATAACATTATTTACGTTATGATCCATATTTTGATTCATCTTATCTCTCAACCTCACTACAATTTAATTTTAACATATTTTCAATAACTTTGACTATTTTTTTATTTTATCTATATTAATTTTACAATTAACAAAAAAGAAAAACATAAACTCCACTTTTCTGTTATAATAGTTTTAGGTGGTACTGATGAATGATTTATTTTTAGATATAATAAAACAATTATCAAAATATGATATTAATATGAAAGAAAATTATCAATTATACCGAAACATTCAAAACAAAACTCCCCTTCAAAAGAAATACAAAAAGTTTGCAGATAACGAATTTACTTATAACATATTTGAACCAAAAAAGAAAGAATATAAAGAAACAATTATTTATATCCATGGTGGAGGATGGGTACTTGGAAGCACCAATTTTTATAGCCTCCTTTTACATCATCTAGCAAACGAACTAAAAAGAACCATCATATCCATAGATTATCCTCTAGCACCAGAACATCCATTTCCAGAAGGTTTTGAATATTTATATAATGCTATCAAAAATTTATGTTTTAATTCCACCAAATTTTCCATAGACAAAGAAAACTTAATCATCATGGGTGATTCAGCTGGAGCAAATCTAGCAACCAGCATATGTATCAAAGCGAAAAGAAAAAAAGATTTTAAAATAGCAAAAGAAATACTACTCTACCCAATCGTTCAAACAAACTTCACAAACAAGAACAAGTACAAATCCATTAACCAAAATGGAGAGGACTTTTTTCTAAGTAAAAAAATGATTAATGACTATCTAGAGCTTTACATCAACAATAAAAAGGACTATAAAAACAAATTTGTAGCCCCTCTATACGCCAAAAACTTATTTAATATGCCAGAAACATTGATTATTACCGCCGATCTTGATCCTCTAAGAGATGAAGGATATGCTTATGCTAAAAAATTAAAAAGATATTTCAATAAAGTAACATATTATAATATGAAAGGTGTAATTCATGGTTTCTTTAATAATTTTTTTTATTTTAAAGAAAACCATCATGTTTTAAAAATAATAAAAAGATTTGTAGGTGATAAAATTGAATAGACATGATAAATGGTACAAACTAGATAATGCTGCCAAAATATTTCCACCAACCACTGCCTTTTACGATCCCAAAATATTTCGTATTTCGGTACTCTTAAAAAATCCAGTCAACAAAGAAAATTTACAAAATGCTCTAAACGAAACTTTAGAAGATTTTTCAATCTTTAAATCGGTTTTAAAAAAAGGATTATTTTGGTATTATCTAGAAGAAACAAACTATAAAGCTTATGTAAAAGAAGAAAAAAACAGCCCATGTGAACGATTAAACACTCCCCTATTATTTGAAGTAACATACTATAAAAATAAAATAAATCTTGAAGTTTATCATGCCCTAAGTGATGGTGCAGGTTGCATTACCTTCTTTGAAAACTTAATTTACAACTATCTCAAAAAAGAATATCATCTAAAAGATAATACCATTATTACCAAAAGTTCAAAACTTGAAAAAGAAGTAGATAGTTTTGCAAAATACTACAATCCTAAAAATAAAATTAAAATAGCAAACAAAGAAAATGCCTATCAACTAAAAGGTAGATGGTATCAAGAAGGAAAAATAAGAATCATAACTGGTAGTACAAGTACTGAAAAACTAAAAAATCTTGCACATAAATATAACACAACCATCACAGGAATCTTAATTAGCCTTGTCATTAAAAGTATGGAAGACATCTTAAGCATCAAAGAAAAAAGAAAACCAATTTCCATCACCGTTCCCATTGATTTAAGAAAATACTTTAATTCAAAAACAGTCCGTAACTTCTTTAATGTTACCAACATATATTATAAGTTTGAGAAGAATAATACGCCAATAGAAGAAATCGTAAAAGTAGTTGATAAAGAATTAAAGGAAAGTTTAAGTGAAGAAGCAATAAACACAAATATGAGCAAAATGATTTGGTTAGAAAATTTCTTTATTATCCGTTTAATTCCCTTATTTATTAAAGACAAAGTAATGAAATACACTTATAAACTAACCAGAAAAAAACAAACCATGGGTTTATCAAATGTAGGAATGATTCACCTGCCAGCTAGTTGCAAACCATACATTGATAAATTCTTAATCATGAATAGTACCGATGCACTAGAAGCATGTATCATTTCTTATGAAGATGAATTAAGCATTTCTTTTTCTTCTCACTTTATCAACAGTGAACTAGAAAAAAATTTCTTTCGCCTACTAAAAAGTTACAATCTAGATATTACAATCTACACAAACGAAATAGAGGGAGATGATTAAATGAATAAATGTCCAAAATGCGAAATGATTTTAAAAACAAATAGCAATGTTTGTCCTTTATGTCATAACAAAATTGATTTAAAGCAAAAAAATAGTATTTATCCAGAATTAAAAACTTATTCGAACTATAATTTATTAATCAGATTATCTTTATTTATCACCATTTGTGGAATCATTTTTTCTTTACTAATCAATTACTGGGTAAATAAAGAAATATCTTGGTCAGTATTTGTTATACTAGGAATCTTATCTTTTTGGTTAACCTTTAGTACTGGCATCAATCGCAAACATAATTTTATGAGAATCTTATTCACAGAAATCTTAAGTATTATGATTTTATCCATTATTTGGGATTTACTAACTGGTTTTCACAAGTGGTCACTCATGTTTGTCCTACCTCTTTTATGTATTGCATACACCATTACTTTCTTAATTATCCGGATATTTACAAGACAAACACGAAAAGAATATATTTTATATACTTATCTAAACTCTTTAATTGGTTTAATTCCTCTTTACTTTATTATTGGTAACAAATTAAGTGTTTTAATACCATCTTATATTTCTGTATCCATTAGTATTTTTGCTTTAATTTTTCTCTTTATCTTTAACCAACACACCCTAGAAGATGAAATCGAAAGACGTCTTCATATCTAGTTAATAATCATAAAGATAATATCTAAAATAAACAAGAAAACAAACAAGAAAGATACCCATTTGGGTATTTTTTGAATGAATTTATTTACCCAAGGAAGAACAAAATAATTAATCGCTGTTGCAAGAAGTCCCCATAATAAAGATACTTCTAAACAAATATATTTTCCATAATTAAAGCGCATATTCGTATAATCCCAATAAGTACGGTGAAAAATAGTTTCAATAAGCATACCGCCACTAAATTCAACCAAAGTCATTAAAATTGTAATGCCAACATAAAAAAGCAAAACTTCTTTCCATTTCTTTAAATGATACTGCCCTAAAAACTTATTTAAGACGACAATAAGTAAAGCTCCAATCCCATAAATAAATGTCCAAGGTCCATACAAAATACCACTATTAAAATTATCATTAAAAAAGATATTAAGAAAACTCTCAAACAAAAATCCCATAAAAGAAAAAACAAAGAAAATATTAATATAATACATAACAATCCTCCTTTACTTAATATACCCATTATGAACAATTTTAGTATCTTTAACAACAATAAAAGCTTTGGGATCTAATTCTTTAATTAATTGAATCGTTTCATTCGTATTTTTACTTCGAACATCAACCAAGATTAAATCTTTTTTATCACGATAATTATTTTTTAAAGCAATTACAGACACAGCACACCCAGCACTTCGAAGCCCATTAATTAACTTTATATTATTTCTAGAAGTTGTAACTTCAATGCTATTCACATTTTTAATAAACTTACGAGATAAACATCCCCCAATATAAGTACCAGTTGCATAACCAAGAGAATAAAAAATAGGAATCAGAATACTATCAATATTGGTATTTAATGCTTTTCTCGCAGCAATAAACCAAACAAACACTTCTAGAAATGCTAATATAGGTGTAAAAATACTCTTTTTTCGAACCATAATCATCATTCGAAAAGTTGAAATAGAAACATCAATAATTCTAGCTAAAAAAATTTCTAAACAAACAAAAAGCATAATACCACCATTAGTATTATGCCAAAAAATTACAATTACATAACTTTTAATATTGCAACAATAACCAAAATAATAACAACCAGTACAATAAATACAGCTCCCAAATACTTATTATCTTTTTGTGTCTTATACTCTCTTTGAATTGGTTCTTTACTGTAACGATCGCTAAGTAAATTTACTTCTACTTTTGTTTTTTCTTTTTCTTCCATAAATTTCTTTTGCATCTTTATTTGTTCTTCATCCATCATAGCGCCACAACTACGACATACAAAACCAGTACTAGGTAGAGCTGCACCACACTTTTTACAATACATAAGCTTCACCACTATTATTGTAAACGATTATCAAACTTTTTAGTAAAGTTATTACATTTTATTTACAAATTGTTTACAAATTTTATCTTTTCAAATTACTTAAGCAAAAAGTAGCATATAAAGGAATAGATTTAATATTATTTTCATAGCCAAAATTTTTTGTACTTAACCGAATACCATATTTAGGTTTATATTTATCCATATAAATTTGCAAACTTTTTGATTGAATACGATTACTAGCTTTTACCTCAATAGGAATAATACCATCATTTGTAGTTATTAAAAAATCAATTTCTGCATCCCCTTTACTTCTCCAATAAATAAGAGGAATTGCCATTGTATTCAACTCTTCAGCAACATAATTTTCTGCAATAGCCTCTTTAAACACAAAATTAGTATCATTAATAATATCATTAACACCCACATCACAAATACTATTAAGAATTCCAGCATCACTATAATAAACTTTAAAAATATCTCTATTTAAATAAACTTTTAAAGGAATTTCAACTTTATCGGTATAATAACAACTTAAGATAATACCTCCAGAATTAAGCCAATCTAAAGCTGTTTCAAATTTTCTCTTACAAGCACTTTCTTCAATGAGCTTATATTGAAACTTTTTATTTTCTTTAGCAAGTTCTTTTGGGATACTTAAATATACTTTCTCGATTTTAACACTTTCATTTTTATTAAGAGTGTATTTATTCATATCACTAATATACATATCGACAATCGACTTGACAATATTTCTATTAAATTTAACAATATCTCCCCCACATTCAATATAATTATTTATAGCCTCAGGCATTCCTCCTACAATTAAATAATGTTTATAAAGCATTAAAGCTTTTTCGTGTAAATCATTTGGCATTGAAGTCATATTTTGATAATGATAAAAAATTTCTTCTAATAACATATTTTGACCTAAAGCACTTAAAAACTCCTTAAAACTCATGGGATGCATATATTCTAATTCAACTTTGCCAACAGGAAAAGACGAATTAAACCGATTTAATTTTACTCCGAGCAAAGATCCTGCACAAATAATCCGATAATTTATTTTACTTTCGCAAAAATATTTTAAAGATGTAATAAACTTTTCGGAAACTTGAACTTCATCAAAAAAAAATACGGTAGAAGAAACATCAATTGTTTTTTCCAATCTAATTTCAATTTTACGTATAATCTCTTCAGGTTTTAATGTATCTTCAAAAATTTCTGCAATCTCTTTATCTTTTTCTAAATTAAAATATAAATAATTATCAAAATTAGCTTTGCAAAAACTTTCAATAAGATAAGTTTTCCCAATTTGTCTTGCCCCAATAATCATTAAAGGCTTATTTAAATTCATTGTTTTCCACAAATATAGTACATTTTCAAAATCTCTTTTCATAAAACCAATCCTTACTTACAAATCCATTCTAACATAAAAAATCAAAAAATGCAACTTTTTGGCACCACTTTTTATTAAAAAATGCAACTTTTTGGCACCACTTTTTACTAAAAAATGCAACTTTTTGGCACATAAATAAAAAATAAGCCGTTTTTAGACTTATTTTTGTGATTTTCTCATTTGTATTTTATAAGCAATATATAAAGATAACCGATAAGGAGCAAAACGATTTAAGAAAAGCGTAAGCTTCATCATAAAAGTTGGTACAATAATCATTTTCTTTTTAAATAACCCATCAATCGCATACTTTGCCACTTCATAACTACTAGCTTCCTTGATTGCAAATGTTCCATGCGCAACATCATTAAATTCTGTTGCTACTGGTCCAGGACATAAAGCGCTAATAACAACCCTGCTTTTATTCATTCTTAGCTCTTCATTAATAGCCATTGTAAGTTTCGTAACATAATTTTTTGTAGCATAATATGTACTAAGTCTAGGTCCTGCCATAAAACCAGCACTAGAACAAACATTTAAAATATAACCAGAATCTCTTAAAACAAAATCTTTTAAAAATAATTTCATCAAAATATGATAAGACTTCACATTAAGATCAATCATTTTAAGTTCCGTATCTAAATCTGTTTTACAGAAATCTCCAAACAAACCAAACCCAGCATTATTAATAAGAACATCAATCTTTTTTGCTTTTACTTTGTCATACAATTTAAAATTATTTTCCTCTATACTTAAATCAAGTGAAATAATGGTAATATTCGTTCCAAGTTCTTTTTTTAATTCTTCTAATCGTTCTTTCCTTCTTGCTACCAAAATTAAATCATACCCTTTTTTAGCAAGAATTCGTGCCATATCCCGACCAATTCCACTAGAAGCTCCTGTAATAAGCGCTAACATAAGTCCACCTCGATTATATTATTTCCAACGAAAAAAGAGATTATACTCTTTTTTGCAATACTTCAAGCAAAGCTGGAAGCATTTGTTTTTTTCTAGATACCAAATCCGGAATATAAACCCCTTCATAAGTATCATGTAAATCAAAAGCATCACTAATAATATCTTGAGCTTTGCTATTATAGATAACATAACTACCATTTTTATAAACATCAGTAATAAATAGTGCACAACATAAATAATTACCACTGCTAAGTTCATCCAGTTTTTCAATATACTCATCCATATTTGCTTCTATTTCATTAAAGTCCATGGTCATAACTTGCGAAATACCAAGCATATTATTACCAATACTATAACTCTTAAAGTCTTGGTTAATTAAATCATTTACAGAAATTCCTTTAATACTTGATGCAGCCTTAAACATTTGATATCCATATTCATCAATATCAACCTTTGCAATCTTTGCTAATTTTGAAGCTGCAAAAATATCTTCTTCCGTAGTTGTTGGCGATTTAAAAATAAGCGTATCTGATAAAATAGCACTAAGCATAATACCAGCAATATCCCGAGGAATCGAAACTTTCTTTTCTACAAACATATTATAAATAATCGTACAAGTACATCCTACTGGCATACTTCTAAAATTAATAGGCACATTCGTTCCAATAGCCCCCAAATTATGATGATCAATAATCTCTGTAATTTCTGCTTCTTCAATTCCTATAGCACTTTGGGCTAAACTATTATGATCAACTAAAATAACTTTTTGCTTATTATAATTATCTGCATTGGTAACTTTAAGTAAACCTAAACATTCATTTTTATTATTAACAACTGGATAATTTGTATGTCCTTCTTTATTTGCTAAAGCAATAAAATCAGTCCGATAATCTTTACTATTAATCGTAATCGGTTTCGCATTAATATTAATAGAACGAATACGATTACTAAGAATTACTTTATTAGATGCTTCCAAACTATTATATTTTGTAATAATAACATTAATTTTATTTTTTTCAGCTTTTTTAAGTAATTTATTTGGAAGACTATGATTACCAGTTAAGACAATTAATTTAACCTTGGATTCAATCGCATACTCTATTATTTTATATCGATCCCCAACTATTAATATATCCTTATCTGTAAGTTCTACTTCTTCATGAAAAGTTTTACTTTGAAAAGAAGCAACCATCGCACTTCCTTTAATATTTTCATCAAATTGTAAACAAGGAATACCATCAAGACTTTGAAGAATATTTTCATAAGTAGTATCAACATTTTCTTTATCACCATTAATCAAGAACTTAGCAATTTCTTTCAAAGTAACAAACCCAGTTAATTTTTTAGCTTCATCAACAAGTGGTACAGCTGTAACTCCTTCTTTTTGCATATGTAAAAAAGTTTCATAAATCGAATCATCTTCATGAGCAATCGCTTTCTTATTATATTTAATATCTTTAATTCGAACTTTGGTATCATTTAAATAATCAGGCTCTTTTACTTTAAAATAATTCATAACAAATTTTGATTCACTATTTAAATGTCCAAGTACTTTTGCTACAGTATTTTTACCTGTTTCATTTAATAAATAAGACAAAGCAATACTAGCACATACACTATCAGTATCTGGATTTCGATGTCCAAAAATAAATGTTTGCATAAAAACTCCCTCCATCGCCTTTTAATAATACCATAAATAAAAGAAAAAATAAAGGGAAGATAAAATTTCTTCCCTCAAAAGTGTGTGTTAATTTATATTTTATTTATTGTATAGGTTTTGCGAAAATAAATGTTTTTTTATTTCTTATCTATATCACTTCTCCTTTCATGATAACAGTATATCTTACTTTTATGAACTTTTTATGTTGAGTATAAGAAAAAACAGAGAAAAGAAAGAAGACATAAGAAAAAGGAAGATTATATCCTTCCTTTTAAAAAGTGTGAGTTTGAGTTTATATGTTATTTTTCTTGTATAGGTTTATAAAGTGTGTATGTTTTTTTTATAAATTACTCGATCACTTCTCCTTTCATGATAACAGTATATCCTACTTTTATGAACTTTTTGTGTAGTTTTAGTGAATATTAATAGATTTACATCACTTTTTTATTTTAAAGTAGAAAGTTGACCCTTTCTTAGCTACACTTTTAACACCATAATCAAATTTATGCTTTGATAAAATTTCTTTTACAATTGATAAACCAATACCTGTTGACACAACATTTCTTTGATGTTTTTTATCACTCTTATAATATTTATCCCAAATATATGGTATTTCTTCCTTTTTAATACCCTTACCAGTATCTCGAACTTCAAATAAATATTCTTTCTTACTTTCCGTTAAAGTAACGTAAACTTTCTTATCATCCCCAGTATAATTAATCGCATTATTAACTAAATTATAAATTACTTGCATAATTTTATTTTTATCAGCCTTTACCATTGCTTTTTCTGGTAAAGTAACAATAAAATCATAATCTTCTGTAGTCTTTAAAATTTCATAACGCTTCATAACTTCCGAGATAACTTGACATAAATCAAATTCTTCAATCGTTAAAGTATCTGCATCTGCCTGCATTTTTGATAAATCCAAAATATCATTAACCAAAACATTTAATCGTTCCGTTTCTTCAATAATAATATTTAAATCCTTATCCATCTTATCTTTATCTTTATAAGAAATATCTCGAACCATCTCTGCATAAGCCCGAATCATGGTAAGTGGTGTTTTAAGATCGTGAGACACATTCGCCATCAAATCTCTTCGTAATTCATCAATCTTCGATAAATCTTTTTCTACATGATTTAAAGTATTCGCAAGTTCATCAATTTCTAACACATCACTTCGCTCAAAGACGATATCATATCTACCTTCTCCTAATTCTTTTGCTTTCTTTGTAATATTCGTAATTGGTTTTGTAATCTTAATGGATAAGAAATAAGAAATAAAACAAGCTAGAACAATGATAATAATAGTAATATAAATAAGTTGACCTCGAAGTACAATATTGGCTCCATCAATATCTTCCAAATTAGAATAAACAAAAACATAACCATCTTGAACACGTATCCCAGATAACAAAGCTTTGGTTTCACTAATACTATTAATTAATTTAATATTAGAAGTCGTCTTATCACTTGCCATCGCTTCATTCATTAAATCGGTAATTTGACTATTATTCTTATTTAAACCACAACCAACCATGAGTGTATTATATAAAATTTTATCTCCACTATCTAAAGTATATTGAATGCAAACACTATTATCATAAGCAAGCCTCTCAAGCTCTGTTACAAGCTCTGTAGAAGAAAGCTCCTTTATATCACCAATAATATTATTAATTTTATTTTCCTGATAATCTTCATAAGAAAACTTAAGTAAAATATTTTGTGAAAGTAAAAGTAATAAAAGAATGGTAACACTAAAAACAACTAAATATAATAATGTTTTAAAGTTAATACTACTAACCTTTGTCTTTAACATCAAATTTATACCCCATTCCTCGAACGGTCTTAATAACATCACGATATTTACCTAAACTATTTCGAAGCGTTTTCACATGAGTATCAACCGTTCTCTCATCTCCATAAAAATCATAACCCCAAATATTAGATAAAATAGCATCCCTAGATAAAGCAATATTTTTATTTTGCATAAAATATTTCAAAAGATCATATTCTTTTGGAGTTAATAACACCGGTTTACCATCAATCGTCACTTCATGAGCTAAATCATCTAAAACAAGCGTTTCATATTTATAAGTATTGTTCTCACCTTTTGTTCTTTTGGTAACAGCTTTAATTCTAGCTACTAACTCTTTTGGTGAAAATGGTTTTGTAACGTAATCATCGACACCTACATCAAAACCAACCAATTTATCAAACTCTTCTCCCCGAGCCGAAAGCATAATAAAGGGAATGTCTTTTATTTTTTTGATTTCTCTTACAGCCTGATATCCATCCATTTTTGGCATCATAATATCCATAACAACTAAATCTACATCATTATTTTTAACAACGTCAATCGCTTCTAATCCATTTTCTGCTTCTAATACTTCGATATTTTCCTGAAGCAGATATTCTTTAATAACATCTCGAATTAATACTTCATCATCACAAACTAAAACTTTCATAATAACCTCCAAGCACACTTATATTATAACAGATTTGTGAAGAATAAATGAAAAAAACAACCATTAAGGTTGTTCAATTACACAAGTATATCCTTGACCACTATAATATTGTCTAAGTTCTCCATAACTATTTGGCAAAGTACTACCTTCTTCTTGATCAAGTTCTGCTTTCGTTAAATTTTGCGTTAATGTAAGAGTCAAAGTGCTATCATCAAAAGATGGTGCACCAGTTACATTTTGATAAGTTACAGCTTCACTGCTACTATTTTGAGCTTTAAAACTATTATATTCATCTGCATTATCAAAAGTAAATGTATAAGTACGAACTGCCGAACCAGTAAAACTAGAAGCTGTAACACCTAATTTAAGAGTTTCATTATTTAAAGTACAAGAAAGATATAAATCAGGAACATCCTCTTCTGTTACAGTTAATGTTGCAGAAACAGTCGAAATATTTCCAACTTCATCTGTTACCGTAATTTCCACAGAATATTCTCCAGCACTACCAATATGTTCACTAACTGCATTAGAATCACTAAAAGCATAAGAACATCCCGTTGCATCATTGCAACCACTAATAAAATCATCAGGAGAAACACTACCATTTACTTGAACGGTAACATCTTTAGAAACCGCATTAGGAGCAGTCGTATCAACAACAGTCGCTGTACCATCATAAGTAACAGAATTACATGTAATCGTAAAAGGATATTCATTTCCTAAAGTATTTGTATCTGTAATTTTTGAAGTATCCAAACCACAAGTAGAACTATCAACCCCATTAAAGGTTGCATAATCATCAATATTAGTAGAAACTTGACTACCAGCCTCTATTTGCACTTCTTTTGTAACTACTGATGCAGCATTTTTATTCGACATATTAAGGAAAATATAAACGCCAACACCTACCGCTGCAATTAATAAAACAATAATAATAACAAAAATTAATTTATTTACCTTCTTTTTAGGCTTTAGCTCATCCGTCTTCATAGTTGGAGTAGGAACAGGAATATCACTAATAGGTGGTACTGTCCCAATCTCATTAAATATCGGAGTAGCATTAAAATTGTTGATTGCCTCAGGCACATCATAATTAATAGGTGTAACCGATGGAATTGGATCAACTGGTGGAATGGTTCCTTGACTCATTTCATCTAAAGAAGGAATTGTTCCAGGTGCTACTGGCTCTACTGGTGGAACTGAATTAACAGTTTGTGTAGCATTATCTACTGGAGGTACCGGATTCACATTTGGCGTAACTTCTGAAGTAACAGTTGAATTTGGATTAATCGGTTCTGGATTAACACTAGGTTGAACTCCCACCGAATTAGGTACTGTACTATCTAAAGATTCAACTGGAGGTACTGGTGGAATATCATTTGTATTACCAAAGCCAACACTACCTAAAGATACAGCATTTAAATCATTTTCTCCATTATTACTATTATTATTTGGCATATTATTATTCATACTATCTAGCCCCTTTATTATATATTTATTATATCCCAAAGAAAAAGAAAATGCAATCATTAATATTTTAGAACAAACAAAAAAGAAGATTATTTTTTCTCTTCCAAATTTAATTTTTGTGTTTTTTCCAAAGTAACGACTTCTGCTCGATAATTTAAAGCAAGACCAATTGTAAAAATATAAGAAAGCAAATAAAGCCAAATCATTAAAACAACAATACTTGCCAAATTTCCATAAAACACATCATAATTAGCAAAATTAGTTGTATACAAAGAATAAATATAAGTAACAACTACAAAGCCAACCGTTGTAAAAATAGCTCCTTTATTTACTTCATTACTATGAATTTTTTTATCTGGTGCCATAGTAAAAATAATTTTAATAAAGAAGAAAATAATAAACCAAGAAATAGGTCCCTTAAGAACACTAATAACTAATGTGATATTAGTAATAATTTTTTCACTAATATCCATGATTTGTAACATCTCTATAATTTTATTACCAAAAACACTAAAAATTAGCAAAAACACAAATAATAAGATAATAATCAAAATCATAACCAAAGATTTTAATCTTCTTTTAAAAAAGCTAGAATTCTTAATCCCATAAATCATATTAGAACTTGCTATAACACTTGCCGCCCCATTACTCGCAATAATATACGCAATAATAAGAGTTAAGAAGAAATTCCAATCAGCCCTAATTACCATATTCGTACCAAGAAGCATATCTGCAAACTCTTTACTAAAAGCTTGAGTAATAAAATCACTAATAAAAGTTAAATCAAAATGAAAAACAGTAGCAATATAAGTAATAATGGTAAGTGTTGGTACAATGGAAATTACAAAAGAAAAAGCAAGGTGTCCAGGTAATATTTCCATTTCCGGCTTCGTAATAATTTTTAAGAAATTACTAATCCCCCTTTTTATCTTATCACGCATTTTTCTCCTCACTTTTCTTCTTTTGTTCCTTCATCTCATCCGTCGCTTCTAATATTGCATCTTCAATCGTTTTAACATTATCTAAAATCATCGAATAACCAAATTCAGCACCATACTCATATGGAAGTTTTTTAAATTCTTTATTTAATTTATGAATATAATTAGTTACTTGTTTTTGTGTATATCCAACCAAATAAATCAAGAATTCATTACCATCCGTACGCATAATATCACTATTATCAAGTTGAGTCTTAATAAGAATATTCGCCGCTGCCTTAATTTGTTTATCCCCTTCTTCATATCCTAAAGTATCATTGATAAATTGAATATTATTAAGATCGATTACAATCATAGTTTGTGGATAAACGGTATTATTATTCCAATTATGAATATATTCATTTAAATAATTTCGATTTTTAAGACTCGTAAGTTGATCAATAAACTTCATTTTATTATCTTTCTTAATTCTTTTTGCAATTTTAATTCTCTTACTACTCTTATAAAAGACAATAAAGATAATAGCAAATACAAATAAAGTAAGTAAAATATATTTGGCAATCGTACCTAAAACGCTACCGGTCTTAACGGTCATAGAATGACTATACATTCCATCATAAATTACTTCATTATTATCAATTACCATTGCATATTTTGTAAACAACTGATAAAAGGCACTATCAGTACGAGATTTAAATTGATAAGTTTCATCAAGAGAATTACTATATCTTTCCGTATAATTAGATAAAGTACTACCAGAATATAAATCAAAAATATTTTTATCTAACACAATAATAACATTATCCCGATTTAATTTCTTCAAATCTCCTTCATCTTCATAAGTTTCAATTTGAATACCATCAATACTATTCAAATAATTATATAAATAACTATTTTCTTCAACATAAACAGTCTCTCCAACCAAACTTTGAATACTATTGACTACTAAATGATTTTCATGATTAGCAACAACACTATAACGAACAACCAAATTAGAATCAATTTCATAATAATTATCATCTAAATTATAATAATTAAAATATAAATCAACATCTCCATCATCAATAGACTTACGGAATCGATTCAAATTACGATATTTTGTATAATTAAATTCAATATCACTAAACTTACTAAAATCATACAAATACATGGCAATAATTCCCCCATAATTACCACTCATAATAACTTCATAAGGGCTATTATTAATAAATCCATAATTATAAGTAACCGATTGCATTGCATCAATTTCTGTTTCACTAATTCCTAAAGATGTCGTAAACAAATTAAACTCTGCTCTCTTTAAATAAGAATCCAAATTATCTGTATACCAATTATTATAGTACTTTTCTATGATACTTGTTAAGGTATCATCATTACCACGAATCACATAATAAAGCTTAATATCCGATAAATGATAATTAATATAATAATCACTTCCTAAAATATCATCCAAATAAATACTTAAAGGAACAATCATATACTCAATATCTTCATTTTCTTCAAATGCTTCCAATAATTCTTCTCTAGTTTCATATTGACTTAAAGTAATATTGCGAGCATTTTTTAAATAACTAGTAATATAGGCTGCATCATCACTTATAACACCAATATTCATACCAGCTAAATCAGAATATCCCGTAATAATTTCTCTTTCCGTACCAACTAAAACATAATGATCTTCATAAAATACGAAATCATCATCCCCCAAAGTCTTAGTAATACCTAAAGTAAGTCCACTTGGATTTTCTCCATAATTAAAAGTAACAGGATTAATTTGTAAATCATATTCTAATTCAAAATCATTTAAAAAATCATAAAAAACCCCAGTACCGGTATTTCCAAACAAATTAACATCATTTACAACATTAATATTTTGAACCGTACTAATATTATTATTAATCCATCTTCTTTCACTAGAAGTAAGCTTATTTTCATCCGTTAAAATTCGATAAGCCACCAAACCTATAATAACGACTGCAAGTATTACAACAATAGTAATAATTACACTTTTTTTATTTTTCATAAACTACCTACTCTTCTTCTGTAACTTCTTCTTCCGTTTCAAATTCCGTATTATTATTCCAAACAATACCACCAGTACCAGACACATTCTTAGCTCCAATAATTTGGAATCCTTCTGTTTCTTCTGTTGCATCTGCCTTAATCATATATTCTAAATCATAAAAGCTTAATGTTTCTTCATTAAAATAATCTAAACTAGATAAAGCAATACTTTGACCTTCAACCAAAGTTGTTTCTGGTACAAAAGTAATAGTAATATAAATAATTTTACCACTAACCCGAATCGTAGCATCTTCTACAATTTCATTTTCTTCAATTTTAGAAATAATTTCATTTTGAGTATCTTCTTCAAATGGATAATCCTCAATTCCATCTAAACGATCTCCATATTTAGAACTTGAATCTCCTACGAAATAAGTAATAACAACCACAGATATTGCAATAATACATGCGATTAAAATAAAAAGTAATACAAATAAAATACTATTTTCTTGCCATATTTTTTTTAACTTTTTCAAATTAATTTCACCTCATAGTAAGTCTATTATAACATTATTTAAAACATAAGACAATTTATAATTATTTTACAATGATTGTAAATAAAAATCGTAAAGATTTACAATTCATTTACGATTTTTTGAAACTGTTCTTCATTCCAAATCGGAATACCGAGTTCTTGAGCTTTTGTATATTTACTTCCTGGAGCATCTCCAACAATAACAACATCCGTATTTTTACTAACACTATCGATAGCCTTACCTCCATAAGATTCAATTAATTTTTTAATTTCATCCCGAGGCATAAAACTAATCGTACCCGTAATAACAAACCTCTTATTCGTGAAATTTTCATTAATTTTAACTTCTGCTCCTAAATACTTCATATTAATACCTAAATCTTCCAAAGTATTAATAAGTTCCATATTACTAGGATTAGCAAAGTAATTAACGATATTTTTTGCTAAAACATCACCAATATCCTTAATTAAAATTAGTTCATCGTAAGTAGCATTACTTAAATGAGCCATATCTTTATAAGTACTTGCTAATAATTTAGCATTTTTAGCTCCAATTCCTGGTATACCCAAGCCAAAAATCAAACGTTCTACACTATTTTGTTTGCTTTCCGCTATAGCAAGGAGTAGATTCGTAACTTTCTTAAGTCCATATCCTTCCAGTTCAATAATATCTTCTTTATGATCCTCTAAGTGATAAAAATCTGGAATAGTTTTAACGAATCCCTCATTATAAAAATCTTCGATAATCTCATCACCCAAACCATCAATATTCATAGCATTTCGACTAGCAAAATGAATTAATTTTTCAATATTCTGTTTTGGACATTCATCATTAACACAAAAATAATCAACATTTCCCTTTTTAACAAGACTACTTCCACAAATAGGACAAGTATGTGTCATTACAAAAGGCTTTTCCATACCAGTTCTTCTATCAATTTTTGCTTCTACTACTTCCGGAATAACATCTCCTGCTTTTTTAATAGAAACAATATCACCAATTCGTAAATCAAGAGCTTTACAATAATCTTCATTATGTAAAGTTGCTCTTCGTATTGTTGAGCCCATAACTAAAACTGGTTCCAATACAGCATTTGGAGTGACTTGTCCGGTTCTTCCAACCGTAAATTTAATATCCACAAGCTTTGTTAAAACTTCTTCAGCCGGAAATTTATAAGCTGTAGCCCATCTAGGATATTTTGTCGTAGCACCTAAAGCTTGTTGCATTTTTATATCATTTACTTTAATAACAATACCATCAATTTCATAAGGAAGACTATTTCTTTTTTCCGTATATTCTTTAATAAACTCTAAAATACCATCAACACTATTTACCAATCTAGAAGCAGGATTCACTTTAAATCCCAAATCTTTCATATATTTTAAAGCTTCATAGTGAGTATCAATCGCGTAATCTAAAGGATTAGGCAAATGATAAATCCAAGTATCCAAATGTCTTTTTGCTGCCACTTTTGAATCTAATTGTCTTATGGAGCCAGCTGCTGCATTACGAACATTTTGTAATTTCACTTCACCCTTAGCTTCTCTTTCCCGATTGATTTTTTCTAACGTTGCTTTATTCATATAAATTTCGCCACGTACTTCAATATCAATATCACGACCCAAATCAAGAGGTACGGTTTTAATAGTTTTGACATTATGAGTAATATCCTCACCCGTGACTCCATCGCCACGTGTCGCAGCAAACTTTAATTTACCATGTTCATAATGTAAGGATACACTTAATCCATCAATTTTAAGTTCACAAACATATTCTGGCTTAAATCCAGCATTCCGGATTCTCGCATCAAAATCCCGAATTTCTTCTTCATTAAATACATTTGCTAAACTAAACATGGGAATCGCATGCGTAACTTTCGCAAACTTATCAATTGCTTCCCCTCCAACTCTCTTTGTTGGACTATTCGGATCTGCATACTCCGGATATTTTTCTTCTAAATTAATAAGTTCTCTTAAATATTTATCATACTCTTGATCTGTAATTGTTGGATTATCTAAATTGTAATACTCATAATTTGCTTTCTTTAAAATACTAGTTAATTCATCAATTCTTTTTTTTGCATCTTCCATATTATTCCCAAAGCTTCTTTGGATATTCTCCTTTCAAAATTAATGCTTCTATATTCTTTTTTAACCCCGCTAAATCTTCTTTATAAGTCATCCCAAACCAAGAACTATTACTAATGAGATTATGTAACTTAATTTCTTTCGAATCTAATTTTTCTTTAATAAGTTCTGGAAGCAAAGCTTCATTTTCCAAAATAAATTCATCAGTATTTTGAAAATACCTTGCAAAATACTCTTCTAAATATTTATAAAACTCATGTTTAAACGCAAACATATTAACAGAGACTGGATGATCCAGTTCAATTTGAAAAGAGGCATCTCCATTTAATGGTTCTGCAAGAGCATATCCGTCCATTGTTGTAACTTTACTTTCAATTAATTCCTCAATATCTCCCTGTTTTGGAAAACAAACAGCTCTTTTGACACTACCATACAAAGACTCTGTAACTTTATAAGGAAAAGTAATACAAGCATACTCATTTTCCTCATGATTCTTATCTAAAAACTCACTTGCTTTCAAATAAGAATCTGCTCCATAAAAATCATCAGCATTAATTACTACAAAATCACCATTTACATAAGGCTTACTACAAAGTACAGCTTGAATCGTACCCCAAGGTTTTGTTCTTTTTTGAGCAAGATACTTTTTTTCTGGAATATCATAAATATCTTGATAAGCATATTCTACTTGAATTTTACCTTCTACTCTTTTTCCAATTGTTTCTTTAAAAGTTTCCTCTAACTCCTTTTTTATAACAAACACAACTTTTGTAAAACCAGCTCTTTTAGCATCATAAACCGAATAATCAATAATAAATTCTCCATTTGGCCCGACTGGTTCAATTTGTTTTAATCCACCAAAGCGACTTCCCATTCCTGCTGCCATAACTACTAATGCTTTCTCTTTCATAAAACCTCCATCTATTTCTTTAATTATAACAGTTTTAAATAAGAAGAGCAACGAATTTTAAAGCTTTAAAAACTTTTTAAATCCGTTCGACACGGTTCGACAAGATTTCATCTTTCTTTGTGCTATGATAGATTTTAAATCTAAAAAGCAAAGGAGGTGAAACCAAATGAAAACAGATGTGTTTTACTCTCTTACCGATGATATTTGTTTTAAATATATCTTTGGTAAAGAAGACATATTAAAAGATTTCCTAAATTCCTTCT
>CALVQS010000002.1 GCA_944358165.1 uncultured Bacilli bacterium
AAAACTTGACAAATAAAAACTAGATAAAATCTAGCTTTATTGGATATTTACAAAAATTCAACTGCAAAACTCGGGAGACTAAACTCTAATCTTTTATTTTGCATTTTTTTAACAGAAAATCAAAAGCGAAAGAAAATTATTTATTTACTTTTAAGGTTCAAAATGCTATGATGATATAAATAAGAAAGAAGGAACAAACATGGGATTATTTGATAAATTTAAAAAAGTTTTTGCTAAAAAAGGAGAAAACAAAGAAGATGCAGTTGTATATGAAAAAGGTCTTGAAAAAACAAGAAAAGAATTTGTAAATGAATTAAGTATTTTAGGACATAAATATACCAAAGTAAGTGAAGAATATTTTGATGAATTAGAAAATATTTTAATTATGGCAGATATAGGTGTAAATACTGTAATGACGTTTTTAGACCGATTAAAGTCAAGAGTAAAAAAAGAAAATATCACTGATACCAAATATTTACAAGAAGTAATTGTTGATGAATTATTTATTATTTATGTAAGTGGTGAATCATTAAGTGACAAGATAAATATGAATCCTAATGGCCCAACTGTAATATTAATGGTTGGTGTAAATGGAGTAGGGAAAACAA
This sequence comes from uncultured Bacilli bacterium, assembly GCA_944358165.1. Classification (GTDB taxonomy): domain Bacteria; phylum Bacillota_I; class Bacilli_A; order RF39; family UBA660; genus Caccenecus. The sequence goes on from CALVQS010000002.1 coordinate 609, forward strand.
CAACGATTGCAAAACTTGCTTATAAATATAAAAAAGAAGGGAAAAGTGTAATGATGATCGCTGGCGACACTTTCCGAGCTGGAGCAGTTCCTCAATTAAAAGAATGGGCAGAAAAAACAGGATCTTTATTTTATGGGAAAGAAAATACAGACCCAGCAGGAGTTATTTATGATGGTTTAGTAAAAGCAAAAGAAGAAAATGTTGATATTGTTTTAGTAGATACTGCCGGACGTCTTCAAAATAAAGTAAACTTAATGAAAGAATTAGAAAAAATAAACAAAGTAATTGGGACTCATATTAAAGGAGCACCTCAAGAAACATTACTTGTAATTGATGCATCAACTGGTCAAAATGGTATTTTACAAGCCGAAAGTTTTAAAGAAATCACCAATATTACAGGAATTGTTTTAACCAAACTAGATGGTACAGCCAAAGGAGGAATCGTTCTAGCTATAAAAGAAAGTGTAAACATACCTGTTAAGTTTATTGGTCTAGGCGAGAAGATGGAAGATTTAAAACCATTTGATATAGAAAATTATATCTATGGCTTATTCAAGGATATGATTGATGATGGAAAATAGAGAATACTTAAATTCTTTATTTGATATATATAAAGATTTATTAACAAAGATTGAACAAGATACTTTTATGGATTATTATATGGAAGATTTATCTTTACAAGAAATCGCTGATAATAGAAATATTTCAAAAAGTAGTGTAGGAAAAACGTTAAAAAGTGCAACCGAAAAACTTGAAGAATATGAAAGAATACTACATATTGAAAAGAAGAAGAATCAAATAAAAGAAGCATTACAAAGAAAAGACTATGCTAAAATAGCAAAAATAATAGAAATGTAAACTAAAAAATAGTAGCAATTGCAAATGTTACTATTTTATTTTATAATTAACAATAGGGTGATACTATGAAAGTATTAAAATTTATAACATCAATTATTCAGAAGATAATTAGTCTTATAAATATTGTATTAATTATTGTAATTGTTTTAAATTTATTTAATTTAATATTATCAAAAGTCCAAGATAATAGTTATATTACATTCTTAGATTATACATATCGAATAATAGAAGAAAACGATGAACAGTTCAATTTAAAAAAAGGAGATTTTGTTTTATTTGATTTAAAAAGAACTCCTGAAGAAGAAGAGTTAGTATTATTTAATAACAATGGAACAGTTGAATTAGGTAAAGTAACTGAAATAGCTTACGAAGGATTAACCATTGAAACAAAAGAAGATGATATTTTTACCAAGAATGATCAAGTTTTAGGGACAAATATTAAAACAATTCATAATCTTGGAGATGTAATAACCAGACTTTTATCAACTAGAGTTTTAACAGTAGCAATTATTATAATTGTATTTACAAGTATTATGCAGTATATTTTAAATAAAGCTCAAAATAAAATTAAAAAGAAAACAGAAAAGCCGGATTTTAAAAGCTTCAATAATCCTGTTTAAGGCAAAGTGCAAACTTTGTCTTTATTTTTTGTAAAATTTGTAGTAAAATGGTATCCTGTACGTTTGATGGAGGGAAGATTTATATGAAAAAAACAAAAATTATATGTAGTATAGGACCTGCTACAAACACAAAAGATGTATTTAAAGAACTAGTTCATGCTGGAATGAATGTTGCTAGAGTAAACTTTTCTCATGCAACGATTGAAGAAAGAGAAACAGTTCGTGACTTAGTAGCGTGGATTAATGAAGAAGAAAATCATAATATTGGTTTATTATATGATACAAAAGGCCCAGAATTTCGAAATGGCGAAGTAGAAGAAGGCGGAATTAATTTAGTTCCTGGAAATACCATTCGTGTTGTAAAAGAAACGGTGATTGGTAATGATGAACGTTTTAGTGTAAACCATCCAGAAGCATTAGATAGTTTAAGCATTGGAAGTATCATTCAATTAGAAAATGGTTTAATGAAAATTGAAGTAATCAGCAAAGAAAGTGATGGAGTTACTTGCAAAGTTATCAATGGTGGAAATTTAGGAAGCAAAAAAAGCTTATTTGTTCCTGGTGTAAAATTAGATATTCCATTTATTAGTGATGTTGATAAAGAAGATATTATTTATGCTTGCAAAAACAATGGTGATTTTCTAGCTTTATCATTTGTATCGACCAAAGAAGATGTTCTTGCAGCAAGAAAAATTATTGAAGAACAAAATAGTAATATGAAAATTATTGCTAAAATTGAAAGTAAAACCGGAATTGATAATTTAGATGAAATTTTAGAAGTAAGTGATGGTGTTATGGTTGCTCGTGGGGATCTTGGTGAGGAAGTTCCAATTTCTCTATTACCAGTATATCAAAAGCTAATTGTTAGAAAAGCAAGAGAACATGGGAAATTCTGTATTGTTGCAACCGAAATGCTCGAAAGCATGAAAAAGAATTCAAGACCAACTCGTGCTGAAGTAACCGATGTTGCCAATGCGGTCTTAGACGGAACGGATGCCGTAATGTTAAGTGGAGAAACAACAGTTGGTTCATACCCAGTTGAAACGGTAAAATATATGGCAAGTATTGCAAGTGATGCCGAAGAACATAGTGCTACTCATTTTGGCTATTTAGGAAAAATTGGTCGTACAGAATGTATTGCTAAAAGTGCGGTAGACTTAACAAATTATGTAGATGTAAAAGCGATTGTTGCCGAAGCAATCAGTGGATACAGCACTCGTATGATTAGTAATTTTAGACCAAACTGTCCAATTTTAGCAACCTGTACAACGAAAGAAGTAGCAAGAAGTCTAGCATTAAACTATGGTGTATACACAACACTTGTTCCACTTATGGACGATACAGATGAACTAGTAAAATTAGTAAAAGAAAAAGCAATTGATTATTTCAAATTAGAAAATGAAGATAAGATTATTATCACTGGTGGACTTCCACCTGTAAACAACGTTCGTTTAACAAACTTCTTAAAAATTGAAGAAATTGTAAAGTAAGATAAAAAAACTTACTTTTTTCTTGTCTAAAATCAAAAGTTTCATATATAATGAAAAAAAGAGGGAATGAAAATGGATATTAATTTTAAATGTGAAAGCTATACTTTTAATTTACGTGTCGCTGCCCTAATTAGGTATGAAAACAAAATATTAGTAGAACAAAATACGGATGTGGATTATTATGGGTTAGTTGGAGGAAGATGTAAACTTGGAGAAGATAGTATAACTGCCATAAAAAGAGAAATAAAGGAAGAAACAGGCGAAGATACAGAATATATAAGAAGTGTTGGGATCATTGAAAACTTTTTTACTTCCAGATACACCAATAGTCCTTATCATGAAATTTTAATCATTCATGAGTTAAAATTTAAAAATCCCAAAGTTTATCAAAAAGAAAAATTTATAAACAAAGAAGAGCCAAAAAAAGCCAAGTTTTATTGGAAAGAAATAGCAAGCCTAAAAAAATGTAAACCTGAAATTGTTTTTCGTCATTTACTAGACAAAGAATTCTTTCATATTATAAATAAAGAAGAAAAATACGAGCAAGAATGAATAATCTTGTTCTTTTTTTTACATATTTAGAATAGAATGAATTGGAGGCATTTTATGTTTAATAATTTTGGATTTATAGGTAGTGTTCTTTTAAAACAAGCAGAAAAAGAAAGAGAAGAATTATCTCATCCTTATGTTGGAAGCGAACACTTATTATTAGCAATTCTAAAAAGAGATAGTATAATTAAGGAAACTCTAGAAGAAGCAGGTTTAACATACCAAAAATTTCGTGAAGAACTAATTCATATTGTAGGTATTCCCAAAAAGAACATAGAAGTAAATTTATATACACCTTTATTAAAAAGAATTTTATCAAATGCTTTAAGTGATGCCAGAGAAAACAACAAAGGAATTGTAACGGAAAGTCATTTATTAGTGGCCATGCTAGATGAAGGAGAAGGAATTGCCATCCGTATTATGATTGGACTTGGCATTGATTTAGATGAATTATATGATGAATTAAAAGTAAAACCAGAAGATATCAAAAAAGAAAAACTAGAAATTTTTAATGTTGGAAGAGTGCTAAATGAGAGAGTTACAGAATTTGATCAAGTAATTGGCCGTGAAAAAGAACTCGATCTTGTAATGGAAAGTTTACTGCGTAAGAAAAAAAGCAATCCTTTACTAATCGGTCCAGCAGGAGTAGGAAAAACAGCCATTGTGGAAGAACTTGCCCGAAGAATCACCGAAAAAAATGTACCATATCCATTATTAAATAAAAAAATTATTGAACTACCAATGGGGGATTTAGTAAGTGGTACAAAATATCGTGGTGAATTTGAAGAAAGATTAACCAAAATTATTAAAGAAGTAATCAAAAATAAAAACATTATTCTTTTTATTGATGAAATTCATACAATGGTAAATGCTGGTGGAGCAGAAGGGGCAATTAATGCTGGAGATATATTAAAACCATATTTAGCAAGAGGAGATTTAAAAGTAATTGGTGCAACAACTACGGAAGAATATGAAAAATTTATTGCTAAAGACAAAGCCTTAGAAAGAAGATTTGAAACAATTATTGTAAAAGAACCAACCCTAGAAGAAACAAAAGAAATCTTACTTGGTTTAAAGTCTAGTTATGAACATCATCATAATATAAAAATTAGTGACAAAAACATAGAAGACATCATAAATTTATCAAACCGTTATTTATTTCAAAAGAAAAATCCAGATAAAGCAATCGACCTACTAGACAGTGTTTGTGCTTATGTAAAAAGAAAAAATACAAGTAAAGAAAAGTTAATGAATTATGAAAAAAAATTAAAGGAACTAACCAAAGAAAAAGAAAAGTATGTTAAGGAAAACGCATTTGATAAAGCTTTAGAAAGTTGTTTAGAAATAAGTGAAATAGAAAATAAGATATTGAACTTAAAAGAAAAGAAAGAAGATGAAATAACAAAAGATGACATTTTAAAAGTAATTGAACACAAAAGCAACATTCCACTCTTCATCAATAAAGAAGAATTATTAAATAAAATAAAAAAAGAATTACATGCAAAAATTCTTTATGAAGATGGATCTTTAAACAGGATTATAGAAAACTTAAAAGCTTATTACGAAACCGAAGAGAGCATCAAACTTTTATTAGTAGGGCCAAGTGGTGTAGGAAAAACTTCCTGTATCAAAATATTAAGTGATGTAACCAAAACAAATTTAATTCGTCTCGATATGAGTGAATATAAAGAAGCATCAAGTATTAGTAAATTAATTGGCTCTCATGCTGGATATGTTGGCTATGATGATCCTTTTATCTTTAAAGAAATCAAATATAATCCATACTCTATTATTTTAGTAGATGAATTAGAAAAAGCTCATCCAAGTATTATTAATTTATTTTTACAAATTATGGATGAAGGAATAATTCATGATTCACATGGTGAAGCACTCGATTTTTCTCATGCCCTTATTATTATGACATCAAATGCTTATAAGAATAATAATGTTGGTTTCATGAAAGAAGAAAAAGAAAATTTAACAGAATATTTCAGTGAAGAATTTTTAGGAAGATTTGATGATTTTATTTTCTTTAAAAGCATAAGTAAAAAAGAAGCATTAGAATATTTAAAAGAAAAAATAAAGGATAACAACCAAAATTATGAAAAACTATTAAATGATGCATCCTACCAAAAATATGGATTTCGCTACTTAAATAAAATAGTAAGTAAATATAAGTTAAAAATAAGCAATTAAAAAAAGGCAATAAGCCTTAGATTCCTAAATCAAATTTCATTTGGGGATTTTTTTCTTTTACAAGTTTTCTTGGATATCCTTCAATTTTAATATCGTCTTGAGTAAAATCATAAAAATTTTGTTTTTCAGGATTTAACCATACGGTTGGATTACAATCAATTGGTTCTCTTTCTAACATTTCATGAGCTTGCTCTATATGACGGTCATAAATTTGAATATTGTCATAAAACCATGTAAATCTTCCTGGTGTATATCCACAATGTCTAGCCACTAAATAAAGGAAAACTAAATATTGTACTTGATTAATACAACCAGCTGTTAAAAAATCACTACTTCTTTGTTTTAAACTCATATCCAAATAAGTGATGCCATCTTTTCCATGTCTTACGTTAAATACGGTATTATAAGCACAAGGCTTTAATCCATGAGGTTCTAAAAAATCATCTTCTTGCCATAAGTTAATGATATGTCTTCTTCCGTCTGGATCATTTTTGAGTCCATCAAGTAAATTTTTCATCAAGTTGTGTCTGCGAACCGTCTCGCCATAACAAGTACCAATGGTCCTGTTACCGATATCCCATTCATCCCACCAAGTAACACCATATTTATCTGCTAACACATCCAAGTTATTAGATTCGTCTTGATAAATCCATAAAAGTTCTCCGATCGCACTTTTAACAGCAATTGGCCTAAGAGTAATTAAAGGACTTTCACCCTTTGTTAAATCATAAGTACACATCCCATGATTAACACTAAGAGTATGAGCCGGTACTCCATCACTATATTTTGGCCTAGGATTAACATCTAGACAACCCTCATTTAATATTCTTTCAATAATTTCTTTGGTATATTGATCACCTTTCGTTCCGTGCATAACTTTACCTCCTTATTTTAATTATAAAATAATTAATTTAGAAGTCAATAAAAGAAAAAGATTCTATACATCAAAGAAAGAAAAAACTGGTAATTTTTAATGTAAACCAATTGACATTTAATTTGCAAAGATTTTAAAAGCCTTTCTAATTTTATAATCAATGTTTATTGACATTATCTTATTTATTGTGTAAATTAAAGAGGGTGGTATTATGCTTACATTAAAACTAATCGCAGCAATTGGAAAAAATAGAGAATTAGGAAAAGACAATGATTTAATTTGGCACTTAAAGGAAGATTTGAAATTTTTTAGAGAAGAAACAACTGGTCATAAAATCGTCATGGGATACAATACTTTTCTATCACTTCCCAAACTTCTTCCAAATCGGGTGCACATTGTTTTAACTCATCACCAAATTGATAATAAAGAAGTATTGGTATTTTCTGATTTTGCTAAATTATTAGAATATTTACAAACATTAGATGAAACAGTCTATGTGATTGGTGGAGCTTCCATTTATAAATTGTTTTTAAAGGAGGCAGATGAACTTGTTTTAACCGAAATTGATGCAAGCGAAAAAGCAGATGTTTATTTTCCAGATTTTAAAAAAGAGGAATACACAAAAAAGATCATTGATGAACAGGAAGAAAATGATATTCATTATAAACATGTAAGATATAGGAGGAAGAAAAAATGAAATCGAAGTGTATAATTGTTGAAGGACCACAAGGATGTGGAAAAACCCATTTAGTAAACTATTTAAGAGAAAATATTCCTGCATCAAATCTTTATCGTCTATCAGGTCAAAGAGATAAAAGCGAAAAAGGCAAAGAAAAAAGTAAAAAGATGTATTTTGCTTTATTAAATTATATGAAAGAGATAGAAGATAGTGATATAAATCTAGTTTTTGATCGTTTCTTTTTTACAGAAGAAGTATATTGTAAATTAGGATACAAAGATTATAGCTTTGATGATGTGTATGATAAATTATTAGAAATGCTAGGAAATTTAAATTACGATGTCTATTACATTTCTTTGTATTTAAAAGACGTAAGTATTTATGAAGTAAGATTAAAAAGAGAGCACCATAATTATCAAGAGTTTAGCCTAGACAATAGCATTAATCAACAAAACACATATGAATCTTTATTACATAATATCAAAAAATTAAAAAATACAAAAGTTTATGAAATAGCTGTAGATAATTTTGACGAAGCATATAACGAAATTAATAAGATACTTGAGATAGTAAATAAAAAATTAGGAAGTTAAAAATAATAGGCTTTCTTTTTTCATACACTTTAGTGTAAAGTAAAACAAGCATTTATTGACAATTTCTTTTTAGATGATATACTAAAACTAGATAAATGTTTCTACATTTAGGAGGTATAAATGAAAAATTTTACAAATTACACAGTATATGACAAAAAAGAAGGATTACATGATGAAACCAAAGTAGCAAGAGGCGCCTTAGGTCATGATCCGGTAACAGGAGCAATCAGTTTTCCAATTTTCCAATCATCTACTTACCGGCATATTGGTATAAAAGAAAATACCAATTTCAATTACAGTCGTATTATCAACCCAACAAGAGAAGAATTTGAACGAACAATGGCAATGTTAGATCATGGATATCGAGCTTTTGCGGTATCAAGTGGTATGGCTGCAACCTCTCTTGTTTTAACAATGTTAAAACCCAAAGAACACATTTTAGTATCGGATGATGTTTATGGAGGAACGGTTAGAGCTTGTGATGAAGTATTAAAATATAATAATGTGGAATACAATCAAGTAGATTTTACAAATCTAGAAGAAGTAAAGAAAAATACAAAGCCAAATACCAAGATGATGTTTATTGAAACACCAACCAATCCAATGATGAAAGTAGCAGATATCGCCGAAATTTGTGAGTTTGCTCATTCGAAAGGAATTACCGTAGTAGTCGATAATACGTTCTTAACCAGCTATTATCAAAAGCCACTGGATCTAGGAGCAGACATAGTCGTTTATAGTGCAACCAAATATATTGCTGGTCACAATGATGTTTTAGCAGGTGTAGTTGTTGTAAAAACAAAAGAACAAGCCGATTACTTAAATCTGCAAATGGCAATCTACGGTGCCTGCTTAGCTCCAATGGATTCATGGTTAGCCCTAAGAGGACTTAAAACTCTAGCAGTAAGAATGGATCGTCATAATGAAAATGCCAAGAAAATTGCAGAATTTTTACGAAATCATCCAAAAGTAAAAAAAGTATATTATGTGGGCTTTAAAGATCATCCCCAATATGATATTACTTTAAAGCAAAGTAAAGGTTTTGGTGGAATGATATCATTTGATTTAGGAGATATGGACACAGTAAATAAATTCTTAGAGAAAATCAATTTGATTTTATTCGCTGAAAGTTTAGGTGGAGTAGAAAGTCTAGTAACTCATCCAGCTACTCGTACTCATACAGAAGTTTCAAAAGAAGCAAGAGAAAAGCTTGGTATTACCGACACTTTACTTAGATTATCCGTTGGTATTGAGAATGTTGATGATTTAATCGAGGATATCAAACAAGCTTTAGAATAGGTGATGATATGAGATTTACCAAAATGCAAGCTTATGGCAACGACTATGTATATATTGATGCCATAAATCAAAAATTAGATAATCTAAATGAATTAGCCAAATTTGTATCCAATCATCACTTTGGTATTGGTAGTGATGGCATGGTTCTTATTTGTCCAAGTGATGTAGCAGACTTTAGAATGCGTATCTTTAATCCAGATGGAACAGAAGCAGAAATGTGTGGAAATGCCATTCGTAGTGTTGGAAAATATGTCTATGATCATAAATTAACGGATAAAACTCATTTAAAAATTGAAACTTTAGGAGGAATTAAAACTCTTGATTTAACAGTAGAAAATGGTGTTGTTACCAATATTCGTGCCAATATTTCCAAACCGATATTTGATCCAAAACAAATACCAGTAAACACAAACAAAGATAAGTTTATTATGGAAGAAGTAAAAATATTAGATCAAACTTTCAAATTAAGCAGTTTATCTTGGGGAAATCCTCATACGGTTTTATTTGTTGATGATGTAGCAAACTTTGATGTAGAAAAGTATGGTAGAGCGATTGAAAACAATCGGGAGGTATTTCCAAATAGAACGAATGTAACATTTGCTGAAATAATAAATAAAGATTATATAAAGATTAGAGAATGGGAAAGAGGAACTGGTGAAACCATTGGATGTGGTACAGGATGTTCTACTGCCGTTGTAATTGCAAGTACTTTAGGACTTACCAATAGGCATTGTCAAGTTGAACAAATTGGTGGTGTGTTAGAAATAGAGTATGCGGATAATGGTGAATTATACATGATTGGTCCAAGTAATTTTGTATTTGAAAGTGAGATTGATGTATCCCACATTATAGGAGGAGAAAAATGAAAAAATTAAAAGACATTCTAGAAGGGGTTAGCTATACCGTTTTAACAGGAACGGCTGACTTAGAAATAAATGATATTAAATATGATAGCAGAAAAGTGGAAAAAGATGATATTTATGTAGCTTTAAAAGGATTTTCAACCGACGGCCATGAATATATACCGGAAGCAATTGCAAAAGGTGCCAAAGTTATTATGGTCTCTAAAATAGTAAATATTGTAGGAGACGTTACTGTAATTAAAGTAGATGATACCCGAATTGCTTTATCATATATGTCTGCAAACTATTTTGATAACCCAGCCAAAAAATTAAAAGTAATTGGTGTAACTGGAACAACGGGAAAAACAACAACAACCCATATGATTCGTGAAATTTTGTTAAAGAGTGATATAAAATGTGGACTCATCGGTAGTATTGGTATAAAATACAATGATGTCGTAATTCATACTGACAATACAACACCAGAATCATATGAAGTACAAAAATATTTTAAAGAAATGCTAGATCATGGCATGACTCATGTAGTGATGGAAACATCTAGTCAAGCTTTTAAATTAAACAGACTAGCTGGAATCACTTTTGATATTGGGGTACTTACGAATGTTACTACTGACCATATTGGTCCCGGCGAACATGAATCTCATGAAGAATATGTAGCATGCAAAAACAAACTATTCTTAAACAGTAAAGAAGTAATTAGCAATAATGATTCGAATTATTTAGAAGAAGTATTAAAGGGAGTAGAAGTACCAATCACAACCTATGGCATTACAAATGAGGCCGATTTAAAAGTAACAGATATCAAATTAATTAATGACGAAAACTTCTTTGGATCTCTATTTACAACCGAAGGACTAATTAAAGATACTTTTAGAACTTGTATTCCTGGTGAATTTAATGTTTACAATGCTTTATGTGCAATTCTTGTATGTTATAAACTAGGTGTAGATGTTAAAAAAGCAAAAGATGCCTTACTTACTGTAAAGGTTCGTGGACGTATGGAAACAGCTTTAGTAACACCAAAATTTAAAGTATTAATTGATTATGCTCATACCGAAGATGGAATGAAAGGACTAGTAAAAACTCTAAGAGATTACAAACCAAAAAGATTAGTAAGCATCTTTGGAGGAGGAGGAAATCGTCCGAAAGAACGTCGTTATAATTTAGGCAAAATTATTGGAGGAGCATCCGACTTAAGTATTATTACAATGGATAATCCAAGATTTGAAGAAATAAGCAGTATCAACAAAGACATCAAAGTTGGTCTTGATAAAATAGGTGCTAAATATATTGAAATTCCGGATCGTGCCGATGCAATTAAGTATGCTTGTGAAAATGCCGAAGAGGGAGATTTAATTTTATTAGTAGGCAAAGGTCATGAAGAATACCAAGATATAAAAGGTGTAAAATATCCATTTAGTGAAATAGAAGTAATTGAAGAAATTAAGAAGAATTTAAAATAGTCTTCTTTTTCTTTAGAAAAAATGGTAAAATAAAAATAGAAAAGAGTGATAAAAAATGAAAGAAAAAATAATTGGAAAAATTGCCGTTAGTAATAGACATGTTCATTTAACAAAGGAAGTTTACGACCAACTTTTTGATGAACCAATAAGTATCAAAAGACCTTTAAATCAAATAGGGGAGTTTGCTTCATTTGAAACGGTAACTTTAAAAACGGAAAAAGCAGAAATACCAAATGTAAGAGTAATTGGACCTTTAAGAAAATATAATCAAGTAGAAATATCTAGAACGGATGCTTATCAATTAGGACTAAACCCACCAGTAAGACAAAGTGGTGATTTAGAAGATAGTGAGACCATTACGTTAATTGGACCAAAAGGAGAAATAACATTAAATGATGCTTGTATTCAAGCAGAACGTCATGTTCATATGAACGAGAGAAAAGCAAAAGAATTAGGCTTAAAACATGAAGATATGGTTCATATCATTGTAGATAATGACAAAGGGGGAGTCATGGATGCTTTTGTAAAAGTAAGTGATAATGGTTACTTTGAAATTCATATCGATAAAGATGATGCTAATTGCTTCTTACTAAAAACTGGTGATGAGGTAATAATTGAAAAATAGTTTTTGGATCAAAGATATTTTAATTACACCACCCATTGTTCTAGCTCCTATGGCAGGGATCTCCAATACTTCTTATCGTAAAATTGTAAAAGAAATGGGAGCAGGCCTTATTTATGCTGAAATGGTAAGTTCAAATGCTCTAACTTATGGCAACGAAAAAACATGGAAACTTTTAAAAATGAGTGAAGAAGAAAGACCAATCGCTCAACAAATTTTTGGAAGTGATGTAAATACGTTTGTGAATGCTGCAAAATTAGTAGAAGAAAAAATGCATCCAGATATTATTGATATTAATATGGGGTGTCCTGTACCCAAAGTTGCCCTAAGAGCTCAAGCTGGAAGTGCCTTATTAAAAGATCCAGAAAAAATAAGAGAAATTGTAAGTGCGGTTGTACAGGCAGTATCAGTCCCTGTAACCGTTAAAATAAGAAGTGGCTGGGACGAAGATCATATAAATGCGGTTAAAGTAGCAAAGGTATGTGAAAGTGCCGGCGCATCTGCTATTGCTATTCATGCTAGAACCAGAAAGCAAGGTTACAGTGGAAAGGCCGACTGGAAAATTATAAAAGATGTAAAAGAAAGTGTATCAATTCCCGTAATCGGAAATGGTGATATAGATAGTCCAAAAAAAGCTTTGGCAATGTTACAAGAAACCGGTTGTGATGGTATTATGATTGGTAGAGCAGCCATCGGAAATCCATGGCTTTTTAAAGAATGCAAAGAATATCTTGAAAATGGTGTTTTAATACCTAAACCAACGAATGAAGAAAAAATAGAAATGATTAAATACCATTATCATTTATTAAAAGAAGACAAGAATGAAAAAGCGGTCTTATTAGAAATCAGAACGCATGCTCTAGCTTATTTAAAAGGAATGCCGGAATCAAAGCACTACAAAGAATTAATTTGTAAATCAAAAACAGAAGACGAATTTTTAAATATATTAGAGGAATATAAATTATTTTTAAAAAATGATTATTAGACAGTAAGTTCTGTCTTTTTTTGTCGCTAAAAATAAAATTTGTGCCCATTCACACTACCATCTATTTACATAAGGAAAAATATATGTTATATCCAAACAAAGGGGGACATAGCATGAACGAAGAAAAATACTATGAAGAAATAAAACACTTAATTAAGAAAAATGAAATAGGAAAAAGAGCAAGAAAAATTGCAGAAAATAATGATCTAGTAACAACTTACTGGAATATAGGAAGACTAATCATAGAAGCACAAGGAGGTGAAAGAAGGGCAAAGTATGGAAATGAATTAATCAAAAAATGGTTAATAAAGCTAACAGAACTTTATGGTAAAGGATATGATGCAACTAATTTACGTAAATTTAGGCAATTTTATTTGTGCTTTCAAAAATGCGCCACAGTGTGGCGCAAATTAAACTAGAGTCAAATTAAAAGAATATTACCAATCAAAGAAGAAAATAAACGTAATTACTATATTAATTTATGTATTAAAATCAATTTATCAGAAAGAAAATTAAAGCAAGAAATAAAATCAAACTCTTATGAACGTTTAATAAATAAACCAGATAAAATAGAAATTATAGAACCAATTAAATATTCTATTACAAGTGATATGAAAAATCCAATATTCATTCCTACAGATAAAGAAATTAAAACAGAAGACGAATTAGAATTAAGTATTCTTGCCAATTTAGATTATTTCTTTTAAACAACTAGGAGAAGGATTTACATTTGTAGGTCATCAATACAAAATTGATAATTATTATATAGATATTTTACTATTTAATTATAAGTTAAATTGCTTTATTGCAGTAGAATTAAAACTTAGGAGCCTAAAAAAAGAAGATAAAGCCCAAATAGAATTTTATATGAATTTAGTAGATGAAAATTTAAAAGAAAGCCATCATAACAAAACCATAGGAATTATTATTACAAAGGAAAGTAATGAATTAGTAATTAATTTTGTTAGAAGAGAAAACATTATTCCTCTATACTATAAATTAAAGGAGAACATATGAACGAAGAAAAATACTATGAAGAAATAAAACACTTAATTAAGAAAAATGAAATAGGAAAAAGAGCAAGAAAAATTGAAGAAAATAACGATCTAGTAACAACCTACTGGAATATAGGAAAGCTAATTGTTGAAGCCCAAGGAGGCGAGGCTAGAGCCAAGTACGGAAATGAACTAATCAAGAAATGGTCTGCAAAATTAACTGAAACCTATGGGAAAGGGTATAACTATACAAATTTATCACGATTTAGAAAATTTTACTTAATGTTTCCAATACTTGCGACAGTGTCGCAAGTATCTTGGTCCATAATATCGGTTTTATTACCTACAAAAGATATTAACAAACGTAATTATTATATAAATCTTTGTATTAAAAATAATTTGTCAGTAAGGGAATTAAAGCAAGAAATAAAATCAAACTCTTATGAACGTTTAATAAATAAACCAGATAAAATAGAAATTTCTTGCCAATTTAGATTATTTCTTTAAACAACTAGGAGAAGGCTTTTTATATGCTGGACATCAATATAAAATTGATAATTATTATATAGATATTTTGCTATTTAATTATAAGTTAAATTGTTTTATTGTTGTAGAACTAAAACTTAGAAGTCTAAAAAAAGAAGATAAAGCTCAAATAGAATTTTACATGAATTTAGTAGATGAAAAACTAAAAGATAGCCATCACAACAAAACCATAGGAATTATTATTACAAAAGAAAGTAATGAATTAGTAATTAATTTTGTTAGAAGAGAAGGCATTATTCCTCTATACTATAAATTGAAAAAGACCGTTTATAATTAACTGTGTTCTTTTCATTTACACAGTTAATTATAAACGGTCAGACTAATCTATGGGAAACCAGAATAGATAATATTGATGCTTTAAATCTTGTGTTTAAAGCTGAAACAATATTGGAATAGAGCATTTTCTCTATTCTTTTTTACTATAAATTTATAAAAAAATAGATGCCATGATGACATCCATTTTATTTTTCCTCGCCTAAAAGAATTTTAGCAACTTTATTAACTGGTCCAGCCCCGATCGTTAAAATTAAATCATCTTTTTTAACGTGTTCTTTTAAATACCCAGCAATTTCTGGATAAGTAGGAATATGTACAACATTTGGATTATTTTTAGCAATTAAACTTACTAAATCATCTTCCTTAACATTCCAAATATTTGTTTCTCTAGCTGGATAAATATCACATATAATTACATGATCAAATTTACTAAAAACATTGGCAAATTCTTGTAAATGTTCATAAGTTCTACTGTAAGTATGCGATTGAAATACAGCCCAAACTTCATGATGCTTTATGGATTGACTAGAGTGATAAGTAGACATAATTTCCGTAGGGTGATGAGCAAAATCATCAAAGATAAAAGATCCGTGATACTTGCCAAGATATTCAAATCTTCTACCAACACCTGTAAATTCTTTTAAAGCTTTTTTTATAGTTTCTACATCAATCTGATAATTCATACACATAAGAATAGTAGCAAGAGCATTCATAACGTTATGTTCTCCCAAAACACTTAAAGTAAAAGTATCCAAATATTTATCATTAAGATAAGCATCAAAAGTAGGGAATCCCAAATCAGAATAAGAAATATTTTTAGCTACTAAATTAGCAGGATTTTTAATTCCATAAGTAAGAGTATGTCTAGGGAATTTTAAATCACGAACATTCTCATCATCATTATTAACTACCAAATAACCATTGCTAGGTAACAAATCGATATATTTTTGAAAAGATTTTTTAGTATTTTCTACAGTTTTAAAATAATCTAAATGATCATCATCAATATTTAAAATAATTTCACTAGTAGGATGAAAATGCAAGAAAGAATCGACATATTCACAAGCTTCCAAAATAAAATATTTTTTACCACCAATATAATAATTACCATGAATTTTCTTTAAAGAAGCTCCAATATTAATAGTTGGATTAAGATTAGCTTCTAAAAATACAGATGCTACCATACTAGTAGTTGTACTTTTCCCGTGGGTTCCGCTAATACAGATTAAGTTTTCATATTGTTTTGTATATTCTCCTAAAAATAAAGCTCTCTCAACACATTCGATATTGTTTTCTTCGGCACAAACAAGTTCTACATCATCTTTACTAATCGCCACAGTATATATAACCAAATCAGCTTTTTTCACAGCATCAAGATCATGACCAATTACAACAGGAATACCAATACTTTTTAAATATTCAGTATTTTCTGATTCTTGCATATCACTACCTGTAACGGTTTTACCATCATATTTAAGCATTGCTGCAATCGAATACATACTCGCTCCACCAATACCAATTAAATGTACATTTTGATAATCTTCAATATCTTTTTTCATCTCTTCACCTCATAACTTTAATATATTATATACTCAAAATAATGGTTTAAGCAATAAAATTCTTTTTTTTTATGTCAAACAATGTTATAATTAGATTGGTCAATTTTAAACGTTTATACCTTATCAAAAAATGAATCAGGAGGCGTATTTAAATGAATGTTAAAAAAAGTGTAAATTTGTGTTTATTAATGCTTTTTGTGTTTTTAAGTTTCATCAGCACTAGTAATGCTCAATCTGAATATATCAAAATTTGCGAATATAATCATACTTATAATAGCACTACTACTATTTTTGGTGGTACTGTTACAGCTGCTAATAAAGTTGGTATTTATTACAATACTTTAAATAAAAAATATTATGTATACTCTCAATATATGTTAAGCAATTCCAACAGTGTTAATGATAGACGACCAGTACAATATATGGGAAATAATAATGTTTATATTCAATCAAATCAAATAGATGAAGATTCAGTTGTATGTCCAACATACGGATATTATAATCATAAAAGCAGCACATCTGACAAATTTTGCTTTGCCAATGATACAAGCTATTGCAGTAGTCGTGGAACTGATACAGATTTTAGCGGAGAAAATAATAAAATATATGACATAAATACAAAGTTAAAAAGTTATCTATCTGGATATTCTTATGATTTTAATATATCAAGTGATCCTTCTGAACTTGCAAATTACAAATTTTCAGATTTTGAAAACGCCATAACGAATGAAATAAATACTTACATTTTAAATGGGTTTGATGTAGAAATTAACGAATGGACACAAACTACCGAAAAATTAGACCAAGTATATGATTTTATTAAAAATACATCAGCTTACAAAGAAAAAGTTCTTTCTGAAACAACAAAAGTAAAAAATGAATTAGATAGTAAAATCAACTCAGCTCTTGAAGATCCCAATACAACTGAGGAAGAAAAAAATAATATGGAGCAAAGTCAACAACAGTTTGGTGATGATTTAGAAAAGTATGAATCAGAAGCAAATAAAGTAGAAGGAATTGAAGTAGAGATACCTGATGATGATACTTGCACTTCTTATTTAGGAGATTATAAAATTAGTGGCACACCAGCATGGTATTTGCATCAATTATTTAACATTATTAAATATGGAGCTATTGTCTTATGTTTAGTATTAACAATTATTGAATATGTTAAAGCTGCAACATCACAAGACGATAGTGCAATAAAAAAAGCATCACAAAAAACATTAAAAAGAGTAATAATCACTATAATTTTATTCTTAGCACCAACTTTAATTGAGTTTATTTTAGAATTGCTAGGTATCACAGGTTCTTGTGTATTAAATTAAAGTGAAAACCTTTTTTTGAATTTAATTTAATGATATAATAAATTTAGATAAATAGAAATATTTGGAGGGCATATGAAAAAAGCACTATATATAATCATTACTTTTATCGCCAGTACATCATTTTTAAATATAGCAAATGCAGCTGTATGTACATATCAAAACCAAAGTGACAGATATGGAACTGTGCAATATGTTTGTAATGTTACAAGTAATGATGTGGATTGTGATTTTAGATACGGAGGAGCTATTAATTCTAGTTCTATTAAAGATACAGGATTGGATTTAAATATTGAATATAATGATTTTTTGAATAGTGATAATGTTATTGATTGTAGTGAAGTTCCAAATTTATTTTTAGATCAATATACTAACAAAAGTAATGCCATTGTCGTTTTAGGAGTTTCAAAAGAGAGAGTTTGTGAAGAACACCAATCAGCTTACGAAAATGGTTTAGTAATGGATGGAACTTATTCGGAAGATTGCACCATTTATACACTTGTTAATAATACTCCAGATGATGATGGTGATAGTGGGTCTTTAGAAGGCGTTGGAGGAGAAATTGACGAAGGAGTAGAAACACTAGATAATTTTTGTAGTGGGACTGTTTTAGGAGCGTTTACTACAATAGGCTGGATTATTTTCTTTTTAAAAATTGTTATTCCAATCATAATTATTGTGTTTGGTGTAATAGATTTAGGAAAAGCAATTATTGCCAGTAAAGATGATGAAATAAAAAAATCAATAAAATCGTTAGTTTTTCGTGCTATTGCTGGTATAATCATCTTTTTCATACCAACAATCTTAAATTTTGTTATCCAATTAGTAGATAATAATAGTGAAACTTCGCTTAATGCGAATGGAGATTTTAAAAATGATGGTAGTTTTCTAGATTGTACTTATTGTTTATTAAATCCAAATGAAGATGAATGTAGAAAATTAGTAGAATAATTAAATACTTTTGTAGGAGGTAAAACAAATGGATATATTTGAAATAATTCAAGAAGCATTATTATGGATTTGCCTTATGATTGATAGTGCTGTTTATTCTTTTATTGGATATGTATATCAAATTATTTTAGTGTTAGCACGTATTAATGTCTTTGATGATACATCAGTAATAGATGGCCTAGTTAATCGAGTATATATAATTATTGGTGTAGTAATGCTATTTGTTCTTGCATATTCACTACTAAAAGGATTGATTAATCCAGATGAAGCATTAAAAGGTAAAAATTCACCACCAAAAATTATCTTCAATATTATTATTTCGATTGTATTAATTGCTTTTGTACCAACAATATTTAATATTGCTACTGGTTTTCAAAATGCAATATTAGAACAAGGAACCCTAACAGGAATTATAATTGGTTCAGATGGTTCATCAGATAGCGCTCAATCAATTGAAGATGGTGGCTTTAATATTGCAGCAGGAGTATTTCAAGCTTTTTTCCATCCGAAAGTTGAAACGGAAGAAGGGGTAAGATATTGTCAATATTTTGTAAATAGTAATCCTGGAAATGATGATATAACAACAACAGAGGTGAATGATACAGATTGTACGGAATTTACATTTTCTAATGGCCTTACTTATTCAGAATTTTGGCAAGCAATGAAAAGTGCAAATTCATTTGAATTACTCCCTAGCATAAATACAGATATTATTGGTAATATCGATTATACATGGATAATCTCAACGATAGCAGGAGCATTTGTAGTATTTGTATTAATAAGTTACTGTATTGAAATAGCAATACGAGCTTTAAAGTTAGCTGCTTTTCAATTAATTGCACCAATTCCTATACTTGCTAGAATTATTCCAGGAGAACAAGGTAACAAAGTTTTTAGCAATTGGATTAAAGCTTGCTTATCAACTTATTTGGAAGTATTTATTAGATTAGGAATTTTATTTTTCATAATCGTTATGATATCTGCTTTGCAAAGAAATATAGGAGGAATATTTGCTACTTTTGAAACAGAATCTGGAAGTTTAGGAATAGCATTTTTAGCATGGGCCTTCCTAATAATTGGTTTAATATTTTTTGTAAAAGACTTCCCAAATATCCTAAAAGAAGTAACTGGTTTAGATAGTGGAAAATATGGAAAAGCTGTTGTAAGAGGTTTAGGAATGATGGGGGCTACATTTGGTGGTGGAGCAACCTCTGCTATCCGAAGAACTGTAGCTGATAAAAAGGAGCACCCGGAAATGGGTAAAGGCCAAAGAGTTGCCAGAACTTTAAGTGCTTTAGGTGGAGGTATGAAAAGAGGCTTATGGCAAGGAGGAAAAGTAGAAAAAATTAATGATATTCCTAAATATGCTGGAAAAGCAGCTACTGCAACTCTAGGACATCGAGCAGATATGGATGCTGCTATAGCATCAGCAGGTGGAAATAAACTTAAAGGAACAATAGAATATTATGAACAAAAAAGAAAAAATGTTGCTACTAATGTAGGTGCATGGGCTAGTGGAAGTTTTGAAGCTCAACAACAAATGTTAAATGAAATAAATGAATTTTTAAAAGATGCGAAGTCTGTTAAGTCGGAATCAGAAGGAATAGTTAGAGATAAAAAATACTTATTTACAATGGGCCAAAGAACATATCGCTATGGAGTAAATAACAATAAAACTCTTAACGTTAATTCATCCACTTCATTAAGTGAAATTGAAGCAATAATTGAAACGTTAAAATCTTCTGGAAATATTGAAGATGCACAATTTGCAGATAAATTAAATAATGACTTACAATTAAGAATCAAAGATATTGGTAAAGAATTATCAAAATCTTCAGTTGAAATATCATCAACCAATGATGATAGCACTCGCCAAAATATAAGCAATAATTTTTCTGCACAATTTATGACACCAACTTCAAAAGGATTAATTGGAGAAATTTCACCATCAATAGCAAAAATAAATTCTGCTTATGAAATAGTTAATAGAAAAGCAAAAGAAAACTCTTCATTAGATGCAGTAATAAATTTCAAAAAAGAAAAAGGAGATTTATCTCCAGACAATGTTTCAGCATTAGCTGATCAATTAGAAATTTCTTCAGCAGAAATTCAACAAAACATTAAATTAGAACAAGAACGTAGAAAAGCAGCAAACCCAAAAGGCGGAAAGGATAAATAATGTTTAGATTAGAAAAATTGAAAAACTGGGCTCATAGCAGTGTAGCAGATGATAAGAAAGAATTAAATGTATATCAAAGTTTTCAAGACCAATTTTTAGCTATAAATAGCAAAATAGATGATTATTTAAACGAGAAAAGCTATGAAGATGAAAGAATACAAGTTGATTATAATGGAAAAAAAATACCTATAAATTTATTAAAAACATTAAGTCAATCAATTTTAAGCAATAAAGATTTAACAACAATTCAAAAAGCACAAAAAAGCGCTGAACTAACTAAATTATATTATGAAAAACTAAAACAACTAAGAGAAAAAATAATCACTTTAGCAGTTACAGAAAAAGATAATGTATATCTAGTATATATAAATAGTTGTATTCAAATAATAAATTCTTTACTAAACGAATATTCATATTTATTAGCAATTCAAAGATCTTCTATCTATCAAATTGATAATCAAGGTGAGCTAAATGCTGGTGAAAAATTAAAAGTATTAAAAGATAATATTGAAATCAGAACAGCTGAAATAAATAGTCGCTTAGCGTTGGATAGATTAAAAAGATAACAAATTTATAATCTTATCAAATTACAGAAATTCAACAAATAAAGAATCAATGATGGTTCTTTTTTGTTTTTTATTGAAATATACTACCCCTTTAAAAATAAATATGATATAATAATTAAGTAAAATTAGGAGGTAAGTAGTGTGAAGAATTATTTAATTCCTGCTAACTCTAAAAAATCGCAATTAATATTAGGATTTTTTAGAGGGATAGACTTAATATTATTTGGATTTGGAGTTGGAATAACATTAATATTACTATTAGCAATACAAAGTGCAAACATGGGAGTTATGATATTAATACTTGCTCCAGCATTAATTACAGGTTTTTTAGTGATGCCTGTGCCAAATTATCATAATGTATTACAATTTATAGTAAATATATATACCTATTTAAGTGAAAGAAGAAGATATTATTGGAAAGGATGGTGCTATGATGTCGAAGAAGAGTAATTCTCCATTTACAGAAGATTGGTTACCAATGAAACAAATTTTAAATGGAATGATACAATTAGATACCGGCGAATATGTAACAGGAGTAAAAGTACATCCTAGAAATATTTTTATTGTCGATCAAGGACTTCAAAATGCCATTATTGGCAATTTAAGAAATTTTTATAATTCAATTAGTTTTGAATTTTGGCTAATTATTGCAGATCGTCCTGTAGATATAGGTTTATATTTATCTAATTTACAAATTCTTTACAACAATACTGATAGTCCAATTCAAAGAAAATTAATTATGGAAGATATCAAAAAAGCAAATATGTTTATGAGTGCAGAATATAATGTTGTGGATACAGAGTATTTTATTTTATTTAAAGAAAAAAGAATGGAATTAGTTCAAAAGAATTTACACACATTAATTAGTGGCCTTGCCAATTCTGGCCTTAATTCCAATCAAGTATCAAATGACGATTTAAGAATGATTTTAGACAATTTCTTAAATGGTGGTGTTCATACAACATTTGGGACGGTGATGAGCTAATGGCAAAGATAAAAAGTGAAATAGCTCCAAAAGGAATGGAGTTTAAACCAACGGAGTTTACTTTAGGTGGTAAATATTGTACCATCATGACAATTATTTCTTATCCAAAAAGTATTTATGTTGGTTATTTATCAGATATTACGAGTATCAGTGGAGTAAAAGTAGCAATCAAACACATTCCAATTGAATTTAGTACACTTCAAAAAATGTTAAACAAAGAAATTGCTGACTTAAAAATGCGTTATCAAAATGAAAGAGATAAAACCATTCAAGAAAGAATTCGCCAAGACTATGAATCATTAGAGCAATTTATTTCAATGCTTGCCGCAACTCAAGCAAGAATCTTTGATTTTCAAATGCATATCATGATTAGTGCGGATAGTAAAGAAGAATTAGATTTAAAGAAAATGCAAGTAAGAACTTATCTAGATGCTTTAGGTATGAGAGGAATTTCCTTGATGTTTGAACAAGAAAAAGTTTTAAAATCAATAATTCCTATTTTTCCAAAGCAAGATATTGAAAATAGAATTGGAACCCCAATACCATCTGTTACAGTTGCAGCTATGTATCCTTTTGTTTTTGATAGCATCAAAGATCCTGGAGATGCCACACTTTTTGGTGTAGATTTCTCTGGTGGTGTTGTTTTATTTAATCAATTCTTATATCAAATCAAAAAAGAAAGTAATAGGAACAATGCCAATATGATTTTACTAGGTACCAGTGGTTCTGGTAAATCAACTGCAGCAAAACTATTACTTAGAACTCATCTTCGAAATGGATGCAAAGTAGTATGCATTGATCCAGAAGGCGAGCTAGAAGAAATGGCTCATTCCTTAGGTGGAGATTTCCTAGATTTAGGAAAAGGTGGCGACTTTGGAATGATTAATCCATTAGAAGTAGTAGTGGATGCCGATGAAGAAGAAATAGCCCAAGGTCTAGGATATACAATTTTAACAAGAACATTGCAACAATTAAAAGCCTTCATGAAATATTTATATCCAGATATTGAAGAAGACGTACTAACCATGTTTAGTGAAATTGTTCAAGATACTTACAAAAGATATAAAATAGATTTTGATACGGATTTTACGAAAATAACAAGCGCTGATTATCCAACATTTGATGATGTTTATGCAACGATTAAAGGAAGACTTTTATCAATGCCAGATGCAACCCGTGAAAAAGATGTAATTGAACGTTTAGAGTTAAAGATCAGACCATTAACCAAAGAACTAAGATATTATTTTACTGGTCATACCACTCTTAGATTTAATAGTGATTTTATTGTATTTAATATAAGAGAATTAATGAACAGTGATGAAAATATTAAAAACACATTATTCTTTAATATTTTAAAATATGCATGGGGACTTACTCTTGATAAAAATGTAAATACCGTTATGATGGTTGATGAAGCTCACGTATTATTATCAAGTAGAAATGAACTTGGTGCAGAGTTCCTTGCCCAAATTCAAAGACGTTCTAGAAAATACAATACAGGTACTATTATTATTACTCAACAACCAACCGATTTTGCTGCTCCAAACATGATTGTTCATGGAAAAGCAATCTTTGATAATGCATCTTACTATTTAGTAATGGGACTTCGTAAACAAGCAGTAGAAGATTTAGCAAAATTAATTGACTTAAATGAATCAGAAAAAGACAGTATTAAATATTATAATCAAGGAGAAGCTTTATTCATATGTGGTAACAGAAGAATGAGAATTAGTATTATAGTTACTCAAGAAGAATTAGACTCCTTTGGTTCTGGAGGAGGATTATAATCCTCTTTTTTGGACGAAATAATGTGTTTAGAATTGTTCTTTATGTATTCTAAACGTTGAAAAAACAGAAAAAATAATTAAAGAAGATGGAACCATTATATTTAGTTGAAAATATAGAAAATGAAAATAAACTAATAAAAATAATATAGATATTGAAAAAAATTATTAATATTGGATCTGCTAGTTAAAATCTAGTAGATTTTTTTGTAAAAAATATGTAAAATTGCTTTATAAAAAAGAAATATAGTATATGAGGGTAATAAATAATAGTAGAGGGGTGTAACTTTATAATTTTATTTGATAAGAGCTTATTCTAATCCAGAAAATCCAGCAAATGTAATTATACATTGGATGAGTAATAAAGGAACTTTTGATTATATAGGATTATGGGAACAATTAAATAATGAAAATTTTAATTTCACGGAATTCAGTGAAATTAAAAATAACGAAGTTGGATATCCCTCATTTACTTTAAGCCCAAAGAGATGGATTGGAAGAACTAATGCTATTGGAATATATTCAAAAGGAGGAAAATATAGCATTGGAACATTTGCTCATCCTGATATAGCATTTGAATTTGCTAGTTGGTTAAGCCCAGAATTTAAGTTATATTTAATCAAAGAATTCGAAAGATTAAAGAAAAATGAAGCATATCAAGAAAAGTTAGAATGGCATGCTAATCGTCTTTTGTCTAAGACAAACTATATAATTCATACTGAAGCAGTTAAAAATTATATTGTTCCAATACTAACTGAAAAGCAAAAGAAATTTGTATATGCCGAAGAAGCTGATGTATTAAATGTTGCTTTATTTGGTATGACTGCTAAAGAATGGAGAGAAAATAATCCTGAACTTGCTGAAAATGATAATATAAGAGATTATACTGATTTACTTCATCTAGTAATATTAAATAATTTAGAAAATTCTAATGCTGAATTTATAAAATTAGGCATCAGCCAAAGTGAAAGATTAGTAAAATTAAACGATTATGCTAGAAATCAAATGGAAGTATTAAAAAATAATCATGGAATAAAAGAATTTGAAATATTACACAAACAAATAAATGAAAATGATAAATATTTAATTCGATAAAAACTATTATTTACAACTCATAATTAATTAAATTCTATAGATAATAACTTTACCTAAGCAATTATTTTTAACTGTTATTAATTTTATCTGTTTATAAAAAGCTTTTTATTTACCAACGTTTGTCTTGATAATTAGTGCTAATTTTATAAACGAATTTTGCAACATTTTTCTTAAAATAAAGACTTTTCGTTATAAATTTGGTAAAATAAAATTGGTTAATCTAAAATAAGTGACATGTCTCCGTATAACTTCAACAACGGTTGGGCTAACGTGTTCGTTGTGAATTCGAATGGCAACCTCGACTGGAACAACGTGAATAACACGAATGGTGTGCGCCCAATATCCTTTTAAACTTAATATTTGGTCAAGGCTAAATAAAAAAGCATTAGGATACAAGATTAGCCATAGGTTCAGCCTAAATATTTAATATTGATATTTTAAATCTAGTATTTAAAATTGCAACAATATTGGACAGAGCTTTCTCTGTCTTTTTTTTACAAGTAAAAAGTCAAGAGATAACCCTTGACTTCTTATTATGGTCCCGTAGGTCCAGTAGGTCCGGTAGGTCCTGTTGCACCTGTAGGTCCAGTTGGACCAGTTGCTCCTTCGGCACCTTGTGGTCCGGTAGGTCCGGTAGGTCCAGTAGCACCAGTTGTTCCGGCAGTACCTTGTGGTCCGGTAGGCCCAGTAGGCCCTGTTGCCCCAGTAGCACCAGCTGTTCCGGCAGTACCTTGTGGTCCGGTAGGTCCGGTAGGTCCTGTTGCTCCAACAGTACCAGCTGTTCCGGCAGTACCTTGTGGTCCAGTAGGTCCGGTAGGTCCTGTTGCCCCAGTAGCACCAGTTGTTCCGGCAGTACCTTGTGGTCCAGTAGGTCCGGTAGGTCCTGTTGCTCCAACAGTACCAGCTGTTCCAGCAGTACCTTGTGGTCCCGTAGGTCCGGTAGGTCCTGTTGCTCCAACAGTACCAGCTGTTCCAGCAGTACCTTGTGGTCCCGTAGGTCCTGTAGCACCTGTTGGTCCGGTTGAACCAGTAGGACCAGTAGCACCAGATGGTCCAGTAACTCCTTGAGGAATCGTTAAATTAAGGAAGAAATTTGGAGCAGTTCCTGTGATTGATGCAGTAGCAGTTGATCCAGGAGCTCCAGTAGTTACAGTTCCTATATTTAAAGTTGGAGTAGCTGATGTACCAGCAGGACCGGTAGCTCCAGTAGCTCCAGTAGCTCCAGTAGGCCCCGTTGCTCCGGTTGGTCCAGTTGGTCCTGTTACACCAGCACTACCAGTAGGTCCTGTTGCACCGGTTGGTCCGATACTTCCAGGAGTTCCTGCAGGTCCAGTAGCACCAGTAGGCCCAGTAGGCCCAGTAGCTCCAGCTGGAATAGAGAATGCAAGTACTGCATTTGAAGAAGTACCTGTATTAATGACACTTGCAGCCGTACCAGGATCTGTAGTGGTTGTAGTACTTACGGTTATCGTTGCAGCAGCAGGCCCAGTAGGTCCAGTAGGTCCCGTTGGACCAAAGCAGCAGCAGCTAGGATTAGGATGATTTTTATTATAGCAATCGATATATGCCTGAGCACGCTCTAAATTATTATTCACTTTCTTTTTCTCCTTTCTTCTATATTATATGTAAGCCCGAAAAAATAAGGATGACAAATTTCAATTTTTCATATTCTTCTAAGAGCTTAGGTATTTTCTATGATAATAAAAGAGGTTGAAACATATAATTTTATGGGTGAAATTATGAATAAATATAAGGTATGTGTATATGCCATAAGTAAAAATGAAGAGAAATTTGTAAAAAGATGGGTTGAATCCATGAAAGAAGCGGATGATATTTATGTTTTAGATACTGGTTCAACGGATAACACGGTAAAATTATTAGAAGAATTAGGAGTTCATGTAACAGTGGAAGCGATTGATCCTTGGCGTTTTGATGTAGCTAGAAATAAATCTTTAGATTTAGTGCCACTAGATACAGATATTTGTGTTTGTACCGACTTAGATGAAGTATTAGAAAGTGGTTGGCGACAAAGATTAGAGAATGTATGGAACGAAAAGGTGGACCGAGTAAGATATACTTACAATTGGAGTTTTGATGAATACGGGAAACCAGCGACTACTTTTATGCAAAACAAAATACATAGAAGAAAAGGATATACATGGTATCATCCCGTTCATGAAATATTAAAAACGAAACCAAATGAGGTTGAAGTAGACTGTGCTGATATGGTTTTAAATCATTATCCTGATAGTACAAAATCTAGAGGAAGTTACTTGCCATTATTAGAGATGAGTGTAAAAGAAGATCCAGAGGATGACCGTAATATGCATTATCTAGGAAGAGAGTACATGTATCACCAAAGATGGAATGAAGCAATAGATACATTAATTAGACACTTAAATTTACCAAGTGCCAAATGGGATGCAGAAAGATGTGCTTCCATGCGTTTTATAGCAAGATCCTACATGGGACTAAATAGGCCAAAAGAAGCAGAAATGTGGTACAAAGAAGCAATTAAAGAAGCCTCTTATTTAAGAGAAAGCTATGTAGAATTAGCGCAAATTTATTTAGATCAAAAAAGATATGAAGAAGCTTATGAAGAATTAGAATATGCTTTTTTAATCAAAGATAAAGCACCAATCTACATTAATGAAGCTTTTGCTTGGAACGAATATATTTATGAATTAATGGGACTTGTATGTTACAATTTAAAATTATATCCAAAAAGTTTATATTATATGCAAAAAGCCTTAAACTTAGCTCCAACCAACGAACGAATCAAAAACAACTGTGAAATAATTAGTAAAATGATCAACTAAAAATAAAAAAATAACAAAAAGGTATTTATTTTATAGGAAAAGTATTGTAAAATATTTTTAGTTAAAGAAAAAAGTAAGGAGTGAATTTATGGTTTGCAGTAAGTGTGGTACGAAAAATAAAGATGGTGCCAAATTTTGTGAAAAATGTGGCAATAAATTAGAAGTGCCAAAAAATCCTAAAAAAGAGGAGAAAAAAGAAACCAAAGAAAAGGAAACAAAAACAGAAGAAAAAAAATATGTTTTTTGTGAGAAATGTGGAACAAAAAATGATTCTAATTCAAAATTTTGTGAGAAATGTGGAGGTAGCTTAAAATCTACAAATTCATCTAACAAACCAAATCAAGCAATGGAAAACATCAAAGGCAAAGTAAATAAAATTCCAAAGAAAATCAAAATAGGAATTGGTATAGCAGCACTTTTACTAGTAATTGCCATTGTATCATTAGCAATTCTTCTAAGTAATCCCGTAAAAAAAGTTGAAAATTATTTAACAAGTTACTATGATCATTATGAGGAAGATTATGGAAATGATGAACTAGTAAAAATTGGAGAAATATTAAGAAACAACAAGGATAACGAAGATAAATTAGAAAGCATTTCCAATCAAATTGATAAAACAATTAATAATTGGGTAAAAAATTTCAACAAATCTTATTCAAGTGAAGAAGACTTAGAAGAAGCATTTAATAAGTTATATGATGTTTTAAGAGAAATTTATACTTACTTTAATGGTTTAGAGTATGTATTAACTTATGAAGATTATTATACTTATTATGAAGAAATTTATGATTTATATAATTCGAAAGAAAACTATTTTAAAGGAGAAGAAGCAAGTAGCGATGCTGACAAATATAGTTATTACAGCAAAGTAATAGAAAGTGATTCTTACTATGATGATGCAAATGAATTTGTAAGCAACTATTTAAGCGAAGAGTTAGGCGAATTACAAACAAATGCAGAAGAAATAACAAATCTTGGCGAAGATGCAACAAATGAAGAATTATTAAACGCATATATTAAACAATTAGAATATCTTGAAGAAAATGAATATCAAAATGGCATTGATTTAAGCACAACAGAAAGTTATCAAACTTTATATAATAATGCCGTTAGTAAAATTGTAGAATATACGAAAGCTTATGCTGAAGAATTAAACAAAAATTTAGAAACAAATAGTGTTATGGATATGATTGAAAATTCTATGGAAGCTTTAGAATATAATTCGGATGCTTATAAAGAATTAGAAGAACTAAAAGCTAGTTATGAAGACAAATTACCAGACAAATTAGCTTCTAAATATTTAGTTTCTTCAACAAGTGGAACTGGAGATGCAACTTATCAAATTACGATTAATGATGTTGAATATGATAGTTATGTCAGATTTAATTTTGAAGGAGAAACAGTAAATAGAGTATATCGTCTAAATAATGAATACAAAACTTTTAAAGCAACGATTGTAAGAGGTCCAGACTGGGATCCAGACTTTAGTGGTGAAATTGTAATTTATGGTGACGATAAAGAATTATATCGTTCTGGTGTAATTACCAAAACGAATGAATTAAACGGAGAAATCAACATTGATATTACAGATGTAGATGATTTAAAAATTGAATTTGTAACCGAAAGTGAACCAGACGGTTGGTCAAATTTCTATATTTACTTAGTTGAGCCATATTTATATAAATAGAAAAAAGGAGTGTGAGTAAAAATGGCTGAAGAAAAAAAAGAAACAACAAAGAAGACACCTAAGACAGAAGCAGTAGAAGAAGTAAAAGTCGAAAAAAGATTCTGTACTAATTGTGGTAGAGAATTAAAGGAAGGAGAGGTATGTAATTGCACTGCAAATACAGGAGCTAATAATGCTAGTAGTATTAATGGTGATGCAATTGTAAATACTTGCAAAGATATTTGGCATACAATTATAAATGTATTTAAAAAACCTGCTACAACTGTAAGTGAAGAAGCAAACAGTAGCAAGAGTAATAAAAGTATTATTTTAATAATTGTATTAGCAATTTCTTATGCCCTTTACTTAATGGCAATGTTTGCAGGTATGGCAAAGGGTATAGAAAGTGCAGCAAACTCAATTTGGAGTGGAGCAAGAGCAAGTGTAGATGTTCCATATTTCCAAATATTCATTTATGGAATTATCATTTATGCAATCTTAGCAATCTTACCAGTAGTCGCTGCTTTAGTTGTAGCCAAAATTGCTAAAAATAACAATTATACATTTAAGAAATCATTTAACCTATACATTACAAGTAATGCCCCAATGGTATTTTGTTATTTAGGAATGGCAATCATTTTATTATTAAATGTTTCATTGCTAACCGTATTAGGTACAATTGCTACCTTAATCATTAGTTTATTCTGTTTCTTTAATTTCATCTTAGGATTTAATGCAGAAACAAGAATGAAAGAGGACAGAAGAAGTTATGCTATAACTGGCTTAATTGCTTTCTGGATTGTTATGGTTATTGTTGCTTTCCTAATTGTTGGTGCAACCATCTTTGGAAGCATCGTTAGCGATGTCCAATCAACCACAAATGATATTAATGATATCTTTAATTGGTAAAAAAATGTAAAAAAGTATGTTTAGTGTATTGTATATTTTAAAAATATGTGATATACTCAAGTTGTAGAAGTTAAGAAAAGCATTTCTAACTTCTACTTCCATACCAGACTATGTTTATTTTTTAGTAAACATAGTTTTTCTTTGCAAAATTATTTGCCTAAATGCTTAAATAAAGGTATAATTAGTATGGGTGTTTTATTATGCAAACATATTATGGTTTAATTTTAACATTAATCGCTGGAGCATTTTTCTTAGTAGGAGGCTTAATATCTTTAAAAATAAAAAACAAAGACAAATTAAATGCCTTTAGTATTGCTCTAGCATTTATCATTATTATTAATCTAATTGTCATGGATTTATTTCCCGAAATATTTGAACAATTAGAAAGTTACGATTTCAGTTTTAAAATAGCAATTCTAGTTATTTTTAGCATTTTAGGAATTTTAATATTAAAAGTGTTAGATTTCTTTATTCCGGATCATCATCATGAACATCATGAAAATGAAATTGATAAAACGGAGCACATCTCTCATATAAAGCATATTGGCACTCTTACATTAATTAGTCTAATATTACACAATTTATTAGAAGGATTTGCAATTGCCGGAATGGCTTTAAATGATTTAAAAGTAGGATTAATGATTTGCGTGTCAGTCGCACTTCATAATATTCCTTTAGGAACCACCATTTTTAGTTCATTAGACATTAAGAAAAACAAATTATTAATTGCAATTTTAACTTTATCAAGTTTTGTTGGTGGCCTAATATTCTTTTTAGCAGGAAATATTGGGGGATTAGTTTTAGGAATTATAACAAGTATTACTCTAGGTATGTTGCTATATATTTCTTTATTAGAACTATTACCAGAGTTATGGCAACACAAAAAAGAAAAAGCAACCTTAATAGGATTAATAACGGGAATAATTATTATTATAATATCTTTTGTGATTTAGGAAGTGATGATTTTGAAAAAAGTATTAGTAACTGGAGCTGGAGGTTCAGTTGGGATTAACGTAATTAAGTATTTATTAAGTGAAGGAAAATACGAAATTACAGCCTTAGATCTTCGGAATAAAACCAGTCAAAAAAGATTAAAAAAATATCGTCGTCGTATTAATTTAATTTATGGAGATATGAATGATTCGGTATTAATGGATGCATTAGTAAAAGATCATGATTATATTATTCATCTAGCCGGAATTATGCCTCCAATCGCTGATATTAAAAGAAATATTTGCGAAGCGATTGATTATAGAGGAACAGAAAACATGATTAAAGCAATGAATATGTATAATCCTAATGCTGTTTTGCTTTATGCATCATCAACAACGATATATGGAAATGTAACAGAAGCAAATAGTGGAACGAAACCTCACTTAACAAGCCTAGATTATTACAGCAATACCAAGCTAAAAATCGAAAAATTAATCAAAGACAAATTAAAAAATTATATTATCATTCGTTTACCGTTAATTTTAACCAATCCAAAAAATGGAGCATTTATGTATAATGTAAAATTAGATAATAAAGTAGAAGCCATCACGGATAATGATGCAGGATATTTATTTACGAATGCTCTAAACCGTATTGATGAATTAAAAGGGAAAACATGGAATGGAACAGGTGGCGCCATGACTACCGATACTTATCGTAATATTTTAATAAATGTTTTAAAAATATATGGTTTAAGCATCAAATATTTATTAACAACTTTATTTATCGACAAAAATTTTTACACCCATACTTATACAGATAGTGACGAGTTAGATCATATTTTAGAATTTCGAAGTGATTCTACATCTTCTTATTATATGCGCCTAAAAAGACAAGTAAAGGGAAGAAAAGTTGCCAAAATTTTAGCAAAACCTTTAATTTTATTCTTAAACAGAAAAAATCGTGGACGAATCACAAGAATTTTAAAAAAGCCTTTCCAAGTATTTTCAAAAAGGAAAGAAAAATGATTGGACTTGCACTAGAAGGTGGAGGGGTAAGAGGTTCTTATCAAGCTGGAGCATACATTGCCTTTTTAGAATGCGGTATTAAAATAGATGGTGTATGTGGAACCAGTATTGGAGCTTTAAATGGTGCAATCATTGCAAGCAAAAAAGGTTCGGAATTACCAAGAATTTGGCGTAACAGCAATATGGGAAAAATATTTGGCTTTACAAGTGATTTTGTTGATGCTGTAAATGAAAAAAAGATCAATTTAAACTATTTGAAAGCACTTTTAAAAAACATTACGAATATTATCTTAAATAAAGGAATTGAATTAAAGGGAGTAAAAGAGTTAATTGACAAAGAACTAGATGTGGATGCTTTAATAAATAGTGAGATCGACTTTGGTTTGGTAACAGTAAGACTAAAAGATTTTAAACCAATCTATTTATTTAAAAAAGATATGGAAAAAGACAAGATAAAAGATTACATTATTGCTAGTTGTTGTCTTCCTATTTTTAAAATGGAAAAATTAATTGATGATGAATACTATTTAGATGGTGGATTCTATGACGTTGGCCCTGTAAATATGCTTTTAGAAAAAGGATATAAAAAAGTATATTTAATTAAAATTCATGGAGTAGGTATACGAAGAAAGTACCAAGAAGATGCCGATGTAGTAGTAATTGAACCAAAAAGAAGTCTAGGTGGCGTATTAGATTTAAATCCAGAGCAAATAGAAGAGAACATCAAAATGGGCTATTATGATGCTTTAAAAGTATTAAAAAACTTAGATGGAGAAAATTATGTATTTAAAGTAAAAAAAGAAGAATTTTATAAAAGATTAAATCGTAAAATATCAAAATATGAAATACGCCGAGTAAAACATTTTTTAAATGCTAAAACTGAAAAAGACACCATTATAAAAGCTTTAGAATATATTATGAAGAAGGAAGAATGGAATTATTATGAAATTTATGATTCTAAAAAGGTGATCAAAAAAATAAAAAAGAAATATAAAAAAACAGATCATTTTGTTTACAATTATATTAGAAAATTAAGATTTTTCTTTTAAGTTGGTAGACAAGATATAGAATGTAGTGTTATAATTTGAAAAGTTTGGAGTGATATTATGGGACGTGCTTATGAAGTAAGAAAAGCAAGTATACAAAAAACAGGAGCAATTAAAGCAAAAACATATTCTACTTTTGCCAAAGAAATTTATTTAGCAGCCAAAAAAGGGGTACCAGAAATAGAAAGTAATATTTTCTTAAAAAGAATCGTAGAAAAAGCCAAAAAAGCTCAAGTACCAAGTGATATTATTAATAGGGCAATTGATAAAGCAAAAGGAGTAGGTGGCGAAGATTATCATGAAGTCATTTATGAAGGATTTGGTCCAGGAGCATCTACTTTAATTATCAAAACCCTAACAGATAATGTAAATCGTACAGTTGGTATGGTTCGTGCAGCTTTTAACAAAGTTCATAAAAGTTTAGGAGTAACCAATTCCGTTGCTTATAACTACGATTATTTAGCAATTATTACTTTTAAAACAGACAAAGAAGAAGAAATTTTTGAAAAATTATTAGAAGCAGGAATTGAACCAATCGAATTTGAAAGTAATGATGGCGAATTAACAATCAGTGTTCATCCCAATGATATAAACAGTACGAAAGATTGTATTGAACAAATTGTTCCAAATGTAGAATATGAATTTGATGAAGTTGGTATGTTTCCAAAAAATAAAGTAGATTTAAATACCGAAGATTTAGAAGCTTTTGATAAACTATATAATATGTTAGATGAAATTGATGATGTAACAAATATTTATCATAATGTAAATGGAAGAGATTAGCAGAGTCTAGTCTTTTTTTGTTAAGAAAATGTAAAGAAAAAAGAATGATTTATGTAAAGTTGATTCCTAATTTCAAAATATGCTAAAATAAAAATAGAAAAGGATCTGATTCTATGAAAAAAATAGAGAAGTATATCTATCTAGTATTAGCTTTAATTGTATTAGCAATGATTGTCAGTAGTATTATTTTCATTGTTACCTTAAATAATCAAGATAAGCAAACAATGGAAGCAGAAGAAAATAATCAATCAAATAATGAAGAAGTAACTTTAGAAGATAGTATAAAATTAAATAGAACATATAAACTAGATGATTTAATTATAGAAGAATTTACAATCACTTTAAATAATAAAATAAGTACTTTCAAAATAGAGTATCAATACAATCATGAGGAAGATGATAATTACCTTATCATAAATGGAAATTTTAAAGAAGATCAACTAATAACTTTAGCATACACAAAGGATGAAGAAAGTAATTACACCAAAGAAGATATTTTTACTACAGAAAACATTGAAACCAACTTTAATGAAGATAATTTTAGCATTATAAAAGGAACAGATAATAAAAGTTATTTATTAATTCAAACTAGAACTGATAATAGTTTTGATTCTTCAGAATTGTATGTTTATAATGATGAACTAAAATTAATAAGTGCAAATATCATTACAGCAGAAGAAAGTCCCGATTATTTTTCTCATAATGGCTTTATCATTGATAATTTTTATGGTAATATCCCATGTGAATTTAATAATTCCAATCCTTTATATAAAAGAACTTTAAAAAAAGTAAATGAATTTTCAAGCGATTACCAATATGTAAAAATAGAAAATAATAAAATTTATTTCTTATACCCAAAAATAAAAGAAGATTTAAGTGGTGGTATTTTAGAAGAAAGAATTTATACAATTAATAATAACAATTTAGAATATGAAACGGGAAACACTTATACATTTAATAGTGTTTGTCAACAAATATAATACTGATAAAATTCAGTATTTTTAATTGCAAATATTTAAAAATTTGTTATAATAAATATCCGAGGTTTAATGATGAAGATAACAGATTTTTTACAAGCAATAGAACAAGAACTATATAATATTCATGCTACACTTTTTGGAGGTGTTTATACTTCTGAAGAACTAGAAGAAATAAAAAGTACATTAATAGATTATAAAAGTATTTTAGAAGATTTAAAATATTATAATGAAGAAATCGGTAATACAATGAATCGAATAATAAAATTATTTACCATTTCCTTTTACACAATTGCACTTTTAATATTTTACTTTGTTATTTTAAATATTTTAAGTTTACTAGTTGGAGGTGCTTTATTTTCCATTTGTATTTATTTATCCCATAAATTTAAAAGAGCCTATCAGCAATTAAAAGAAAGTGATAAAATAGGATTAAAAATAGCAAATTTACTATCTGATGTTACTTATAAAGAAGAGATTACAAATAAAAAATTAGAAAAACTAAAAAAATTAACAAAATTACAAGAACAAAATATTTTACCAGTTTTAGAACCAAACTTAGAAAAAGAAAAAGAATTTATTAGAGTACGAAAGCGAAAATAGACAATTCTAGACAAATATTCTAATTTAAAATTCATGACAACAGCTTGATTCCATGCTATAATGATATAGGTGATGATAAATTGAAAATATGCGATGGAAATAAAGCTTGTAGTGATATAGCTTACTTTTTTAGTGAAGTATCAAGTATATATCCCATAACTCCGTCAAGTCCTATGGCATCCAATATTGATGCATTAACACATGATAAATTAAACTTGTTTGATTCTCCGGTAAAATTAGTGGAGATGCAAAGTGAAGCAGGAGCTGCAGGAGCCTTTCATGGTGCCTTAATTAGTGGATCATTAGCATCTACTTTTACAGCTAGTCAAGGCTTACTTTTAATGATACCAAATATGTATAAAATAGCAGGCGAAATGCTTCCTGGAGTGATTCATGTAGCAGCAAGAACCGTAGCAACCAATGCTTTATCCATTTTTGGTGATCATAGTGACGTTTATGGGGCACGTTCCACCGGCTTTGCTATTTTAGCGTCTTCCAATGTTTATGATGCCCAAAATCTAGCAGCTGTAGCCCATCTATCAGCAATAAAAGGAAGTATTCCTTTCTTACATTTTTTTGATGGATTTAGAACTAGTCATGAAATTAGTTCTATTAAAGAATTACCAATTGATGAATTAAAAAAGATCATTCCTTGGGATAAAATTGATGAATTCAAAAACAAAGCTTTAAATGTTTCTTCTGGTATTCAAAAGGGAATGAGTATGAATGAAGATATTTTCTTCCAAACTCAAGAAGCAAGAAATCCAAGTTATGAAATACTTCCAGATATTGTAAATGAATATATGGAAAACATTAATAAAATAATGGGAACAAACTACAAACCATTTACTTATTATGGTGATTTATGTGCCACCAATATTATCATTGCGATGGGAAGTATTACGGATACCATTAAATTAATAGTAGATGAAGAAAGAAAAAAAGGAAAAAAAATTGGTGTAATAACTGTCCACTTATATCGTCCATTTAGTACAAAATACTTACTAGAAGTACTTCCTAAGACTACCCAAAATATAGCTGTCCTAGACCGAGCAAAAGAAGCTGGAGCAAGTGGTGAGCCATTATATTTAGATGTAGTAAATGCTCTAAAAGATACAAATATAAACATAGTTGGAGGAAGATTTGGTCTTTCTAGCAAAAATACAACTCCAGCAGATATCAAAAGTGTATACACCATGTTAGAAGAAAATTTAAAGAACAATTTTACCATTGGAATTACAGATGATGTAACTTATACAAGCCTACCAAAAGAGACTTACAAAGTAGATTTAAACGATAAAGAATTTTTAATATATGGATATGGTTCTGATGGCTGTGTCAGTGCCTCAAAAGATATCTTAAAAATTATGGGAAATAATGGTAATTATGTAAATGGTTATTTTTCATATGATTCAAAGAAAAGTGGAGGAGTAACGGTAAGTAATCTAAGAATTGCTACCCATGAATTAAATGCACCATTTTATGTAGAAAATCCTAGTTTAATTGTTGTAACAAAAGATGAATATTTCAAGAAATTTAATATGATAGACCATATTTGCGAAAATGGAACGATTATTATTAATACCAATAAAACGGAAGAAGAAATGAGTAGCCTATTTTCTTTAGAAGACATAAACACGATAAAAGAAAGAAACGTAAAAGTATATACAATTGATGCATCCCTAATCGCTGCAAACTGTGGTATTCGAGGAAAAATAAGTAAAATTATTGAGATGATTGTTTTAGATAAACTAAATATTCCAAATGCCGAAGAATTAATTACCGAAAGTATTAAAAAGTCTTTTAAAACTAAAGGTGAAAACATAATTAACAGCAATATTTCTGCTATAAAAGAAGCTTTAAAGAACTTAAATGAAATAAAGATTACAATAAAAAATAACAAACCAGAAGAAGAAAACTTAGATGTGTTTAGTAAAATTAATCGTCGTAGGGGAGATGAACTCACCGTTAGTGAAGTATCCATGTTAAAAACAGGAACATTCCCAGATGGATTAAGCAAACTAGAAAAAAGACACGTCAATAGTTTTGCTCCGAAATGGATTAAAGAAAACTGTATCGAATGTGGCCGTTGTAGTTTTGTTTGTCCTCATGCAGTAATTAGAACATTTGTATCAAAAGATGAATCAGGCATTCCTTTCTTAGCGAATAAAGAATACACTTATCAAGTATTAGTAAGTGAAGTAGATTGTACCGAATGTGGTTTATGTATTGAAGAATGTCCTGGTAAAAATGGTAAAAAAGCTTTAGAATTTGGTCCAGTAGATTTAGATGCCCAAAGAAAAGCCAATGAATACTTTAATAACTATGAAAATCCTGAAGTATTAAATAAATTTACAGTTCCAGGAGCAGCCCTATGTAAACCAAGATTTGAATTTAGTGGAGCTTGTGCAGGCTGTGGTGAAACTCCATACATCAATTTAATAACAAGACTTTTTGGTGATGAATTAGTAATTGCTAATGCAACTGGTTGTTCTAGTATTTATGGTGGTTCTGTTCCAACAACACCATACACAATTCCATGGGCCAACTCTTTATTTGAAGATAATGCCGAATTTGCTTTAGGAATGCACCTTTCTTTCCAAAGTAAACGTTCTTTAATAAAAAGAATCATGGAAGAGGAAATGGATCATGTAAGCAAAGAGACAAAGGAATTATTTCAAGAATTTATAAATAACTTTAATGATTTTAAAATTACAATGAATATCAAAAATAAATTATCAAAACTAGAAATACCAGAAAAATTAAAAAGTTTATTAAATTACATTCCATCAAGAACAGTTCTTGCCATAGGAGGAGATGGATGGGCTTATGATATTGGCTTTGGTGGCCTAGATCATGTTTTATCAACTGGTGAAAACATCAAAGTATTAGTACTTGATACAGAAGTTTATTCAAATACAGGAGGTCAAGCTAGTAAAGCAAGTAAACTTGGAGCTGTCGCTGAATTTGCGAACTTTGGTAAAAAAACAGCTAAAAAAGATTTATTTAGAATTGCTATGTCTTATCCAAATTGTTATGTTGCAAGTATTAGTTTAGGTGCGAATATGATGCAAGGAATTAAAGCAATGAAAGAAGCAATGGAACATAATGGTCCAGCAATCATTATTGCTTATTGTCCATGTATTGAACAAGGTATTAAAACCGGAATGTCTCATTCAACGGAAGAAGAAAAACTTGCTAGTGAAGTAGGATATACACTATTAATGCGTTATAATCCAACAGAAGAAAAACTATACTTAGATAATAAAGAACCAAACTTTGATAATTATGAAGCATTCTTAGATAATGAAGTTCGTTATAACTCTCTCAAAATAAAAGATGAAACACTAGCCAAAGAACTATTATCAAAACAAATAGACAATGCTAAAAAAAGATATGCATACTATAAAGAATTAAGTGAAAAAACTTCTCAAAAATAATGCATAAAAATATGTTATTATGAATATGTCAAGGAAACTTGCATAAAATAAAAAGAGGAATATTCAAGTTGCGCAAGTGAATGTCTCCTCCATTAATGGGTTTGACACTCTATCAATGCTGAAATATTTATTATAAGAGTTAAATAAAAACTTCTCAAAAATAATGAGAAGTTTTTTTAAGATTGTTTTTTTGAATCACTATCAGGAACAATTTTAATCAAATCACTAGGTGTACAATTAAGATAATGACAAAATTCTTCAATATATTTAAAAGAAATAGAAGTAGTTTGTCCTCTAATAATCCGATTAATATTTCTACTAGTTATATTCATTTGACAACATAACCAATATTTACTTTTATTATTCTTCTTTAATAGTTCTTCAATATTTATTAATATCATCATAGCACCTCAAATTTCAACTTTATTGTACAAGATTTATAAAATTGATTTAAGGTACTTGCGTACCCTGATTTATAAGATATAATAATACTAAGTAAAGGGTAGTGTATATGAAAAAAAGAGTAATTATATTAATAATTAGTTTAATAGCTATAACCGGAATAATTGTAGGAGTAAGTTATGCGTTTTTCTCGACCGGTGGAATGCAGGAGGCAGCAAATACATTTCAAAGTGGATGCTTAAATATTTCTTTAACAGATGCATCATCATCGATTAATCTAAGTAATATTTATCCAGTAACAGACATTGAAGGATTAGATGGAACAAGTTATGATTTTACAATTAAAAATACTTGTAGTACAGATGCAAATTATCAAATTAACTTAGAAAGTATTCAAGTATAGAAAAGAGTGAAGTTTATTGGTACTTACTTCACTCTATTTTTTTGCAAAAAAATAGAAGCTGCCCCCTGAAGACAGCTTCTTAAAAGAATAAAAAGGGGTTGACTAGTGTGATACTAGCACCAATTCGCCTGTTAAGTGAATTGGTGATTGTTATATTAAAGGATAAACGTCAATTTGTCAACCACTTTTTCAAAAAAATTCAAAAAAATTTTAAATTAATTTACAAAGAAGAATTTGTCTGATAAAATTATAATGGTAGGTGTGAAAAATGATTATAAAAAAACCATATGCCTTTATATTAAAACACTTTCGTTTAATTCATTTGTTGTTACTAATTCCTATGATTTTTTTAGTAACCCAAACGAAGGAAATTGTAACATTCTTTCATGAATATGCAGCGAATGGATACTCATTAGGTTCATCAACTGAAGTATTATCATCACTAGCAAGCAATTACATTAATATTTTTATGTATATTGCCGTTATTCTTATTATGATAGTACTAATATTTTTATCCATTGTATTGCAACGAAAAGAAAAGCCAACCAAATTTTATAATATTAGTATTGTTTATTATTTAGTTATTTTTATATTAATCACGGTAAGTTTCACTATTTTTAGAGCAATTGAAACCGATACATTAAGTACAGCAGCAGCTAGAATTATTCGGGATTTATCAACACTAATTCATTATAGTCAATATATATTCATAATTTATACAGCAGTACGTGGTGTTGGTTTTAACATCAAACAATTTGATTTTAAAAGCGATTTAGATGAATTAGAAATCAGCAGTGAAGATAGTGAAGAAGTTGAATTTTTAATTGGTATTGATGCTGATGAAGCCAAAAGAACCGTAAGACGTTTTTTTAGGGAGTTAGGTTATTATTACAAAGAAAATAAATTTGTGTTTATTATGATTTTTGTAATTATAATTGGGGTTGTAGGAACAATGCTATTTATGAATCAAGAAGTATATCAAAGAGTATACAAAGAAAGTGAAAATATAGCTTTAGGATATTTAAACTTTAATGTTAAAGATTCTTATATATCGAATTTAAGTCAAAATGGCGAAGTATTAAATGAAGATAAATATTATGTAATCCTTCAATTAGAAATAACAAACCGTTATCGAGAAGATCACGAATTTAACTATATTAGCTTAGAACTAACAATAAATAATGAATATTTTTTACCTGATTTATCAATCGCAAATTACTTTACCGATTATGGAGCACCATATAATGGAACTTTAATCAAAGGTAACACAACCAGCGAATACATTCTTGTCTATGAAATAGATAAATATTTAATTAATCAAGATTTTCTATTAACAGTATTTTCCCATTATGATGCAAGTGTAGGAGGAATTGGAAGTGTAAATAATCAAATTAGTATTGACCCAACTATTATTAATGATGAAATTACTACCCATAATGTAAATTTAGGAACAAAAATAGATTTATCAAATACTAATTTAGGTAATTCCGAATTAGTTATCATAGATTCTGAACGAACCAGTTTTTATCAATATTCTTATATTTCAAATGCTGGAAGAGAAAGTATTGGCTTTGCAACCCCATCAAATTATCGAAATACTCTTTTAGTATTAGGTTATAATTTAACTTTAGATGAAAATATTCCGTATATGGATATAACCAGAACTTATCGTTCGATATTTAGTGATTTTACAAAAATAGAATATGAAGTAAATGGTACAATATATACTGCAGCAACTACCGTTGTAAATCCCAATTTATATAATGAAAAAGTAATTATTGAAGTACCAAGAGAAATAAATGATGCTGATGATATTGATTTAATATTTACAGTTAGAAACGTTTCTTATCGTATTAATCTTCTATAATTTGACA
>CALVQS010000003.1 GCA_944358165.1 uncultured Bacilli bacterium
TATTCTTACGAATAATGAAGAAATTATTAAAAAGATTAATAAAACCATTTTCCCAGGTATTCAAGGTGGTCCTTTAATGCATGTGATTGCTGCGAAAGCAGAATGTTTTTACGAGGCTTTGCAACCAGAATTTAAAGTATATCAAGAACAAGTTATTAAAAATGCTAAAGTACTTGCGAAAACTTTAGAAAATGATGGACTTAAGATTATTAGTGGAGGAACGGATAACCATTTAATGTTGGTTGACGTGAAATCTACTTTAGGTATTGCGGGAAAAGAAGCAGAAGAAATACTAGATCAAATTCATATTACCGTGAACAAAAATACCATTCCAAATGAAACAGAATCACCTACTAAAACTAGTGGTATTCGTCTTGGTACGCCTGCTATGACGACAAGAGGATTAAAAGAAAAAGAATTTGAAAAAATTGGACATATTATTGTTAAAGCTTTAAAGAATAAAGATGATAAAAAAGTATTAGATGACTTAAAACAGGAAGTTTTAGATTTGACAAATCAATTTCCAATTTATTAAGTAGGTGAAGCATATGAGTAAAGGTAAGTTAATTGTTATTGAAGGAACGGATTGTTCTGGGAAGCAAACTCAAACCGATTTATTGGTTCAAAATTTAAGAAAGTTAGGATATAGAGCGATTAGTTTTAGTTTTCCTAATTATGCATCTCCAACTGGTAAAATTATTGGAAGTTGCTATTTAGGTAAAACGGGAGAATCTTATTTTTCTGAGGGAATCGAAAATGTTGATCCAAAGATTTCTAGCCTTTACTATGCTGCTGATCGTGCTTATAATATTGATGAAGTAAATCATTATTTAGAAGAAGGGTATATTGTTGTTTTAAATCGTTATGTG
Organism: uncultured Bacilli bacterium; assembly: GCA_944358165.1. Lineage (GTDB taxonomy): Bacteria > Bacillota_I > Bacilli_A > RF39 > UBA660 > Caccenecus. The sequence goes on from CALVQS010000003.1 coordinate 870, forward strand.
GAATCTAATATGGCATTTCAAGGCGGAAAGATTAAAGATATTCGAAAAAGAAATATGATGTATGAATGGTTAGATAATTTAGAGTTTGTTTTACTTGATTTACCAAGGCCAGATTATGTTTTATTTTTGTATCTTCCTTATGAATATGTTTGTACTTTGAAGGAAAAACGTGGTAAAATAGCAAGCGTAAATCTTCTTCATATGGCTGAAGTGGCTTATTTAGAGCTTTCGACGATTTATGAATATGAAAAAATTAATTGCCTTAGAGAAGATGCTTTACGTCCTGTTGAAGATATTTCTGAAGAAATATTAGAGAAAGTAAAAAAATATTTAGAAAAAGAGGAATGAATATGAAGTTAAGTGATTTTGATTATGAGTTACCAGAAGAATTGATTGCCCAAACACCAATTAAAGAAAGAGATACTTCTAGACTTATGATTTTAGATAAGAATACTGGAGATATTACTCATAAGCATTTTCATGATATATTAGAGGAGTTTCATTCTGGTGATGTTTTGGTTTTAAATGATACTAAAGTTATTCCGGCAAGACTTATTGGAACAAAAGAAGAAACAGGAGCAGTCATTGAACTTCTTCTTTTAAAAGATTTGGGTAACAATGTTTGGATGTGTTTATCTAGGCCAGCGAAAAGATTAAAAGTTGGAACGATTGTTACTTTTTCTGATAAATTAAAAGCAGAAGTTGTTCAAAAATTAGATGAAGGAATTGTTCATGTAAAATTAATTTATGAAGGTATTTTAATGGAAATCTTAGATGAACTTGGAGAAATGCCACTTCCACCATATATTCATGCAAAATTACAAGATAAAAACCGTTATCAAACGGTTTATGCTAAAAATATTGGAAGTGCAGCAGCTCCAACAGCCGGTCTTCATTTTACAAAAGAATTATTAGAAGAATTAAAAAATAAAGGAGTCGAGATTTTATTTATTACTTTGCATGTAGGTTTAGGTACGTTTCGTCCGGTTGAAGTTGAAAATGTGTTAGAACATCATATGCATAGTGAATTTTATCAAATGAGTAAAGAAGTTGCAGAACGACTCAATCTAGCTAAAAAAGAGGGTAGAAAAATTTATGCAGTCGGAACTACTACGGTAAGAACATTAGAAACGATTATGCATAAATATCATGAATTTAGAGAGTGTAGTGGAAATACGGATATCTTTATTTATCCAGGATTTGAATTTCAAGCGATTGATGGTTTAATTACTAATTTCCATTTACCAAAATCTACTTTATTAATGCTTGTTAGTGCACTTGCTTCTAGAGAAATTATTTTACATGCTTATAAAGTAGCAGTTGAAGAAAAATATCGTTTCTTTTCCTTTGGAGATGCCATGTTTATTAAATAAATCAGGGAAGATTATTTCTCTGATTTATTAATTTTTATGAAAATATCTTGTTAAAACAGATAATTTTCGGTATACTTATATCATAGGAGAGATATGTTATGAAATTTTATGAGAAATTAATTATTTTGATTATTTTATTTTTAGGAGTTACGATTGGAACTGCTGCGATTATTGGAGTATATTCAAGAACAGTTCGAGAAAATAATCCTGAAACTAACGAAAACAGTCTTATATTAGAAAATATTAATCTATTTTAATTACTTCTTTTGCAGTACTTGAGTATGCTCTAATAAGACCACCAGCACCTAGTTTAATTCCACCAAAATATCTTACAATGGCAATTAGGGTGTGATTTAAATTATTTTTTTCAATGATATTTAATATAGGCATACCACTTGTACCAGATGGTTCTTTATCATCTGATTTTTTTATGTAGCCATCTATTTTGTAAGCATAGGGAATGTGTCTTGCTTTTTTATGTTCTTTTTTAAGGCTTTCTAAAATTTCTTTTACATCATCTACATTATCTACTTCGTAATAATAAGCGATAAATTTTGATTTTTTAATTTCCAATGTATATGTATTTAACAATTTCATAACAACACCTGATTTTATTATACAAAAAAATGTAGTATAATAAAAGTGGTGATCGATATGTTTAAAGATAAACTCGCACTAATTCCTCATCTTCCTGGTAGTTATCAGATGAAAAATAGTGATGGGGTAATTATTTATGTTGGTAAAGCAAAAGATTTACATAAAAGAGTCAATTCTTATTTTAATCGTCCTCATACTGGTAAGACAGCGAAAATGGTTAGTGAGATTGCGGATTTTTCTTATATTGTTGCTAGTAGTGAATTAGAAGCTTTTTTGCTAGAATTTAATTTAATTAAACAGTATGATCCGAAATATAATATCTTACTTAAAGATGATAAGAGTTATCCATATATTGAATATATTAGTAAACCTTATCCTAAACTTCAAGTGTCCAGGTATTTAAACGTACGAAAGAAAGATAAGAAAATGCTTTTTGGACCTTATCCAAATGCTTATGCAGCAAGAAAAATTGTTGCTTTAATTAATCGTTTGTATCCTTTAAAAAAATGTGATGTTATGCCTAAGAAAGTATGTTTGTATTATCATATTGGAGAATGTTTAGGATATTGTGAAAAAAAGGTTGATCCAGAGAAATTAAAAGAGATGGAAGAAGAAATTTTAAGTTTTTTAAGGGGAAATGCAGATGTTTTAAAGAATAAAATCTTAGAAAAAATTAATATGTATAGTGAACAACTTAATTTTGAAATGGCTTTAGAACTTAAGAAAGAACTTAATTATATTAGTATTATTTTAGATAAACAAAAGATGGAATTACACGATTTTGTCAATCGGGATGTGGTGGGATATTTCTTTGATAAAGGATATCTTAGTGTTCAAATTCTTTTTTTGCGTAATGGAAGAATGGTTGGAGGACATACCGATATTTTACCGGTTATTTCCGATTATCAAGATGAATTGGATACTTATTTGATGAATTTTTATAGTAGACATGAAGTACCCAAAGAAGTATTATGTACGAAAGATGTCAATACAAGTATTTTAAGTGAAATTGTAAATACTAATTTTGTGGTACCAGTTAAGGGTAAGAAAAAGAATTTGGTTGATATGGCTTGTAAGAATGCCAAAATTTATTTAGAAAATGAAATGGAAATTATTATTCGTGATGAAGAAAAAACAGAGAAAGCCAATGATGAATTAAGAGATCTTTTGGGTTTAAAGAAATTAGATCGCATTGATTTATTTGATAACTCAAATTTGTTTGGTTCTTTTACGGTAAGTTGTATGGTCGTATTTAAAAATGGTAGACCTGCTAAAAAGGAGTATCGTAAATATAAGATTAGCTTGGATAAAAATGATGATTATCATACGATGCAAGAAGTTATTTACCGAAGATATTACCGAGCTTTGGTTGATAAAACGGAACTTCCTGATTTAATTATTGTTGATGGTGGTATTAATCAAATTAATGCTTGCTTAGAAATATTACAAACTCTTAATTTGGATATTCGGGTTTGTGGTTTAAGAAAAAATGATAAACACCGTACTAATGATTTGATTGATTCTCTCGGTTATCGGACAATTGTGCTTGATAAAACGAGTTCGGTATTTCATTATTTAACAAGAATGCAAGATGAAGTACACCGTTATACGATTAGTTATCACAGAACGATTCGTAGTAAAGGAGCGATTGGTAGTATTCTTGATAATATTGAGGGAATTGGAGCTAAAAGAAAGAGGGAGCTTATTAAGACTTTTGGAAGTGTTGCCAAAATTAAGAATGCTAGTATTTCAGAATTAAGTAAGATTATTCCCGAAAATATTGCTATTCGTTTGCAAGAATATTTGAAAGAGAAAGATGAAGATAAAAAAGGATAAGTAGGAGGTTTTATGCAGAAGTTTATTGAACTAAAGAAAGATGAAAATATTTTAGTTTCTAGCATGCTAGAAAGTTCTTTACAGCCAGATGCTATTTATCTTCCAGTTCAAAATGGAAAGATTTTTATTCATCAAAACGATTGTGTAAAAATTGGTGAAGAAGTTTTAGAGGGAGTTCTTAGTCCGATTTCCGGAACTGTTAAAAGCTTAAAAAGAATGCATTCTTTGGCTGGAGATGGTTATTATTTAGAGATTGCTAATGATTTTGAAGAACGATATCTAAAAGAAGTAGGAAAAAGAAGAAAAATTAAAAAGGAAGATATTTTAAAAGTTTTTAATTTAGATGGCATGAAAAATTTTGTATTAAATGCGATTGATGATGAGATTTATGTTTCGACACAAAACTTTTATTTGTATTTGTATTATGATGCTTTCTTAGAATTATTAGATGAAATTGAACAGATTTTTCCAGATTTAAATGTTTATGTTTGTGTGAAAGCAAGTAGTAGTGAAAATGTTAGTAAATTAATGAGTGATCTTGGAATGTATCCAAATATTATTTTAAAGATTGTACCAGATTATTATTTGTTGGGAAGAAAACAATTTTTACTTTCTTATCTTGGGCTAGATGTAGAAAAAAGTTTTGTTCTTTCGGCAGGAGAATTTTATGATATTTATAATTATTTAAAAAGAGGTAGAACAAAAAGTGATTTACTTCTTACCATTAGTGGAGATGCTTGCAAAAATCCCATGGTTATTCAAGTAAAGATTGGGACTTTGTTAAAGGATGTTGTAAAAGAAAAAATAGAAATATTAGATGGAGATATTTGTTATTTTGCGAATGGAATCATGAGTGGGCAAGAAATTTCTTTGGATTCATTTGTTGTTACGACGGATTTGCAAAGCCTACTTATTATGAAAAAAAAGAAAGAGCCTAAGGCTCGTAAATGTATACGATGTGGCTTGTGCAGTGAACTTTGTCCTTTCCATTTACATCCTTATCTTTTCGGGAATCCAAAATATCAGCATGAGAAAGAAAGATGTATAAATTGTGGCTTATGCTCATATATTTGTCCTGTATATATTCATTTTTATAAGGAGAGTGAGAAATGATGAATGTTCCTTATTTGCATTATCCGAAAGATGAACGTAGTTTAAAGAAAGCTTATCTTATTGCTATTTTGTTACTTTGGGTTTTTGGATTTTATAAAAATGGAATTTTATTATATCAAAATGATTATATTTCTTTTCTTGATTTATTTATTCCAATTTATTTTTTAGGAGTTAGTGCAGGTGTAAGTTTACTAGTAGCGTTTTTATTAAAGCAAAATTTATTTTTATATCTAATATATGGGCTTATATTGGGTGCTTCTATTTCTATTAATACGAATATGATTCTCTATCCAATTTTACTTTTTGTAGCTCTTTTTATTACAAGTTATATCGATCAAAAAAGAAGTATTCCTGTGGTTTCCCTTACTCGTTTGTTTCTTGTTTTAGCAATACTAGTTCAAACTTATTCGTACTTAAATGTAAGTGAAAAAATTGGAGCTTTTAATTATGATTATTTTGATCTTTTCTTAGGTTATGGAGTAGGGGGTATTGCTAGTAGTAGTTTATTATTTGTGATTCTTGCATTTTTCATTTTGCTTTTCAATCCTTTTTATAAGAGAATGATTCCGGTTATGGCTAGTTTTTCATTTATTTTAGGAAGTGCTCTTTTATTTTTGATAACAAGAGATAGCTCTTATATTACTACTTTATTAAATGGAACAGTTTATTTTTCTTTTGTGTTTGTGGCAACTTTATTTTATAATACACCGATTACGAAAAAGGGCATGATTTCTTATGGGTTATGTATTGGACTAGTTAGTGCTCTTTTAAGTGCTTTCTTACCGATTTATGAAGTTGGATTTTTAAGTATTTTCTTATTTTCTCTGTTTCCATCTATATTTGACCAAATTTTGCAAAAAAAACATTTACATTCTTAAAAGCTTGTGTTATAGTAATTTCATTCACTCGTAAAAAATTCTTATTTTTAGGATAAGATTCTTTTTACGAGTTTTTCTTTGGTCTAGAAAAGGATGAAGATGAAAAAAATATTTAAAATTTTATTTTGTTTTTGCTTGTTTGTTACTTTTAAATTAGTTGCAGATGCGGAACAAAATTATATTGCTTTAGGAAGTCAAATTCCTGGGGTACGTCTTTATTTAAAAACACCAACTGTTGAAAAATATAAAGGAATGTTTTTAATTTATAATCAAACGACTGGAGAACATGTTTATTGCATTGAACCAGGAGTTGTTTTAAAAAATGGTTCTTTTAATGGCTATCCTTATTTGGATATGATACCAAAAGATTTAGGAATTACTACAGAAGATTGGAATTATTTAAGAACTATTGCTTATTATGGATATGGATATCGTGATCGAACAGATCTTAAGTGGTACGCAGCGACTCAGTTTATGATTTGGGAATATATTTTAAGAGATACTGGTGAGATTTATTTTGTAGATCAAAATAATCAAAAGATTGATTATTTGATAGAGGAAATAAATGCAATCCAAGAAGATGTGGATATACACAATCTTTTGCCATCTTTTTTAGAAGATGAAGAAATGATTGCTGTAAAGCTTGGAGATACTATAACTTTGGTTGATGAATACGGAATTTTAGAGGACTTTGAATTAGATTATTCTGATATTCAAGTAGTTAGAAATGGAAATGAGCTTAATATAACTTTTCATTCTCCTGGATATAAATATATAGGTTTTAATCGTGATTTGGAAGATTTAAAAATGCCTAAAATATTTTATAGTCCGTCTAGTCAAGCAGTTATGGCAAAAGGAATTATATCTAGGCCTTATCAACGAATTCAATTTAATGTTCAATTTCCAACTTTTACATTAATAAAGAAGGGAAACGAAGAGACTTTACTTTCTTTAGAAGGTGCCAAATATAATATTTATTATGCTGATGGAACATTTTATCGAGCATTAGAAACAAATGAAGATGGGGTAGCATATTTAGATCGTATTGCTTTAGGAGAATATTATTTACAAGAGATAGAGGCTCCATATGGATTTCTAGTTAATGACGAGAAAATTTATTTTGAAGTTGTAGAAGATGATATAGTAATTGAAGCAGTAGATGCACTGATAAAAAAAGAGATTGTTATTGAAAAATATTTGGAAGATTTAGATGGTAATTTGGAGTTAGAAAAGAATGCAAAGTTTCAAGTGTATAATGAAAAAGATGAATTAGTTTTAGAGTTTCAAACAAATGAATACGGAAAATATCATTTGAGTTTACCTTATGGAGAATATACATTAAAACAAATTACTTCTTCAGAGGGTTATTCTTTAGCAGAAGATATTACTTTAACTGTTAATGAAAATACATCTGATAATCTTATTCTTAAAAATCCCCGAATTGTTGGTTCTCTTATGATTTTAAAATTAGATTCCGAAAGTAAAGAAGAAATTCTTGATGAAGCAATTTTTAAAATTTATGATGTAGGAAGACATGAATATTTTAAGGTTGATGGAAAAGATGAATTTCCCACAGTGGATGGAAAAATTGTGATTGAAAAAATTCCTTATGGTGAGTATCAACTGATTGAAGTAAGTGCGCCAATTCATTATTTGCCTTTAGAAGAGCCAATTTACTTTTCAATTAAGAGTAATGAGGAAATTACTTTAGAAGTAGTTAATGAATTACAAAAAGGTTCTTTAGAGATTGAAAAAATAGATGATGAAACATTAAAACCATTACAAGGGGTTTTGTTTGGCTTATATGATCAAGATCAAAATTTTATTCAAGAATATATTACCGATGAAAATGGCAAAATTACGATTCCTAATCTATTAGAAGGGTTATATTATATTAAAGAATTATCGACTTTAGAAGGATACCAATTGCTAGATGGATTTATGGAAGTAAATGTTAAAAATAATATTTTGAGTTCTTTTAAAGTAACCAATCGCTTAAAAGTAGAAGTACCGAAAACTGGTGTAAACGAACTTCTTTGTTCCATTCTTTTTTCAAGCTTTTGTTTAACGATTGGAATGGCTCTTTGTAATTATGATAAAAATCATTAAGATTATTGGTGCTTTTCTGATTGTTGGAGCAGTTCTTTTGCCAATTTTTCATTTTACAGTGGAAAAAATAAATGAATATGAATACAAGGAAGTTTTAGCAGAAAAAGAAGAGACGAAAGATTACTTTGCTCTTTTGGAAATCAAAAAAATTGGTTTAAAAAGAGAGATTTATGAGAAAGATAGCAAAGAAAATGATGTTAATAAAAATATTTTACTACATCAAAAAAGTATTCTTCCAGAAAATGGGGAAAGCTATATCATTTTAGCAGCTCATTCTGGTAATGGACATAATGCTTATTTTAAAGATTTATACCAGTTAGAAATTGGTGATGAAGTAGACTTTTACTATGATGGAAAAGATTGGAGTTATGAAATTGTTGATATAGAATTTCAAGATAAGACAGGAGTTTTATATTTAAAGGAAGATTTTCCAAATATGATTGTTCTTATTACTTGTACTAAGGGAGATAGTGGTACCCAAACGGTTTATTATGGTGTTTTAAATGAGACGAAAAATCTGTAAAAAAGTATAAAAATGCAAGTTTTTTGAAGAAATTTGCATTTTTTTAAAGGATTTTCGGGGGTTACGGGTAATAAATATATTTAGAAGCCGAAATTAAAGGGGTGGTGATATGGTTACGGATGAAGAAATAGAGAAAATTCGCAAAAGTGCCAATATCATTGATATTATATCTAGTTATATTCCTCTTACTCAAAAAGGAAAGAATTACTTTGGAGTTTGTCCTTTTCATGAAGATCATTCTCCTAGTATGAGTGTATCCGAAGAAAAACAAATTTATAAATGCTTTTCTTGTGGTGCAGCGGGTAATGTTTTTACTTTTGTGAGTGAATATGAAAATGTTAAGTTTTTAGAAGCGGTAAAAATTGTTGCAGATAAATGTGGTATTCCTTTTCATGGGCAAGTTCGAAGAGAAAAGCCAAAGGCTCATGCTGAAGATTATGAGATTATGAATCTTTCTTTGAAATTTTATCAGAATAATTTAAATAGTGTCGAAGGTGTAAAAGCAAAAGAATATTTACAAAAAAGAAGTCTTGGCGAAGATGTGATTAAAGATTTTGATTTAGGGTTAGCAATTGGCGGAGATTATTCTTTAAATAAACTTCTTACTAATAAAAAATATTCTTTGGAGGCCATAGAAAAGTTAGGACTTGCAAATGAGAGAAACGGTTTTATTAATGATGTTTTTCAAAGAAGAATTATGTTTCCTATTCATGATTTAGATGGAAATGTGGTTGGATTTACTGGAAGAATTTATGAAGATAGTGATCAGGCAAAATACATAAATTCAAAAGAGTCCGAAATATTTAAAAAAGGACAGATTTTATTTAATTATCACCGAGCGAAACAAGAAATAAAAAGAAAAAAAGAAGTTATTCTGGTAGAAGGAAATATGGATGCAATTCGCATGTATTCCTCTGGTATTAAAAATGTAGTTGCTCTAATGGGTACAAGTCTTACTAGTGAGCAAGTAAGAATTATTAAAGGACTTCGAGCCAAGATTATTTTGATGTTTGATAATGACTCGGCAGGAGAGATTGCTACTTATCAAAATGGAACAATTTTAGAAGAGGCAAATTTAGTTCCTTATGTGGTAAGATTAAGTGGTGAAAAAGATCCAGATGAATATATCATTAAAAATGGAGTAGAAGCAATTTTAGAAAATATTCGTAGTCCTATTTCATTTTTGGATTTTAAACTTAAATATTTTAAGAAAGATAAAGATTTAAATAAAGTAGATGATTTGGCGAGTTATATTAAAGAAATCATTAAAGACTTGAAAAATATAAATGATCCTTTAACAAAAGAACTTACTTTAAAAAAAATTAGTGAAGATTATCAGGTGTCACTTGATTTACTTCGTGGAGAGTTAAATAAACTGGAAGTAAAAAAAGAGGTAGAAGTACCTCAAAAAAAGCTTGCCAAAACCAAACTTTCGAAGTATGATAAAGCTTGTGAAAACATTATTTATTTTATGATGAATGATGGAAAGTATGTTGAACTCTTTAAAAAAGAGTTGGGATATTTTAATGAAAAGAAATATCGAAATTTAGCAAACGAAATTATTTATTATTATGAAGCTCAAGGGGGAATGGATTTTAGTGCTTTTATATCATTTATTAGTACAAAAGATTACATATATGATGATGCAATGGAAATAATAAAAAGGAATAAAGCAGAAGAATTTGATCGTAATGCTTTTGAAGAATTTATTTTGGTTGCTAAAAAAGAAATGGCAAAAGAAGAAATAAAAGAATTAAAAAGGAAAATTGCTAATTCGATGGATGCAAATGAGGAAATTGAATTAGCACAAAAATTAGTAAATTTAAAAAAAGGATGTGTAGGTAATGGAAAATAATGAAGAAAAGACAGCGCAAAAAATTGTCGAAATTAAATCATTAGAAGATCGTATTAAGGATTTAATTGAAATTGGTAAAAAGCAAAAGTATGTTACTTTTGAACAATTAGTTGAGAGTCTTAAAGGACTTGATATGGATAATGATTCCTTAGATGAAATTTATAATACTCTAATGGAAAATGATATTCAAATTATAGCAGAAGGAGAAGAAAATGCAACGGATGAAGATGGAGTTCCTAAAAATTTAGAAGAACCAATCATATTAGATGATGATGAAATTACAAAGGATATTAATATTAATGATCCTGTTCGTATGTATTTAAAAGAAATTGGTCGTATTAGTTTACTTTCTCCTGAAGAAGAACTTGAATTAAGTGAAAAAGTAGCAGCAGGAGATGAAGAAGCAAAAAATAAACTTGCTGAATCTAACTTACGTTTAGTTGTTAGTATTGCTAAAAGATATGTTGGTAGAGGTTTATTATTTCTGGATCTTATTCAAGAGGGTAATATTGGACTTATGAAAGCTGTTGATAAATTTGATAGCGATAAAGGTTATAAGTTTTCTACTTATGCGACATGGTGGATTAGACAAGCAATTACTAGGGCTTTAGCTGATCAAGCAAGAACGATACGTGTTCCTGTTCATATGGTGGAAACAATTAATAAAATGAGTCGTATTCAAAGACAACTTACTTTGGAATTAAATCGTGAACCTAGTGAAGAAGAACTTGCTAAAAAAATGGGTATTAGTGTCGAAAAGGTTCGTGAAGTTATTAAAATTAGTCAAGAGCCAGTATCTTTAGAAACACCAATTGGTGAAGAAGATGATTCTCATCTTGGAGATTTCATTAAAGATGAATCTAGTATGTCACCAGAAGAATATGCAACAAATGAAATTTTAAAAGAAGAAATTAAGAGTGTACTTATGACTTTACAAGTAAGAGAACAAGAAGTACTAGAACTTCGTTTTGGTCTTATTGATGGAACTTGTCATACTTTGGAAGAAGTTGGTAAGAAATTTAATGTTACTAGGGAGCGTATTCGTCAGATTGAAGCAAAAGCTTTACGCAAGTTACGTCATCCATCAAGAGCAAAGAAGTTAAAGGATTTCTTATCTGATTAATGATGAATCAAAAATTAAAGACTATTGCTTCTTTCATTAGTAAAGATGATGTCGTACTTGATACTTGTTGTGATCATGCTTATTTAGCGATTTATTTAAAGAAATTTCAGTTATGTAAAGAAGTATATGCGAGCGATATTAATATTCATGCTTTAGATGTTGCTAAAAAAAATATTCAAGCTGCAAATTTAAATATCACAACTTATTTATCAGATGGATTTAAAAGTATTAAGAATTCTGATATTAATACCGTTGTTATTGCAGGAGTTGGTGCTAATACCGTACTTGATATTATTTCCTATGCTCCTAGTAATATTACTAAATACATTATTAGTAGCAATAATCATCAAGAAGAATTAAGAAATGAATTATATCAGATGGGCCTTTATATTCAAAAAGAAGTAGTTATTTATGAGAAAAAGAAATTTTATGTTATTATGCTCGTTACAAAAGACTATGTAAAAGAAAATAAAATTACTTTAAAATATGGGAAAAGTAAAAATAAAGATTATTATCTTTCTTTATTAAAAAAAGAACAGGAAGTTTTAGAAAAAGTTCCTAAGAAAAAAGTTATGAAAAAATTAAAACATTTACATAATATAAAGATTTTAAAAAGAATTATAAAAAGAATTTAGGATTATTGTTGGATATTACTTGATTTATAGTAGTATCTTTTTTTGTGGTATTGGCTGTATTCGTATTTGTGGTTCCTTTTTCTTTTCCAAATTCTCTTAGTGTTCCTAAAATCGTTTTAGCATTATTTATCATAGGCTTTGCTTCTTTATATATTGGTATTACTTGATTGGCAACATTTAATGTTTTTGAAATACCTGATAAAACTTTGGTAAAAGACAAGCCTGTTCCATATGGATTTCCAAACATGATTATCACCTAATTTAGTATATGCGAAAGAATTATTTTAAAGTTATTTTTTCATCAATTTTACCTAGAAGATAATCAGCAGAAATATGATATTTTGAACAGATAGTATATAGGAATGGAGTATGAATACTGTGAACAAAACTTCTGATTCTTGTTGTATTCATAAATATGTTGCTTTGAAGTAAACTAAGGTGGAGATACGTTAAAAACGAGTCTATAGATGGAGCGATTTCTTTGCAATTCGGCTTACATGCCGACGCGCCAATTTAATTTTTTGATACTAATATTTAATAGATATATTAAAGTAAATTTTATATTTTCATCTTGCCTATAGTGCGTTTTTTCCTTTATCTATAGGCAAGTTAAATAGAGTGAAGTTTATTGGTACTTACTTCACTCTTTTTTGCGTTTAGGGTAGAAGTATGATATTTTTTATGATATAATTTGGTAAGAATAGGAAAGATAACTATGAAGATATTATTAGCGCCTTTTACATTTATTGTTAGTTTTATTGAGCATTTCTTTATTGGGGTTAAGTTTGTTTTCTTTGATGCTTGGTATAATTTAATAATGTATTATAAAGATAAGAATGAATTTAAGAGAAGAGAACAAGGCGAATTAGTACAGGAAGTTTCTTCTAATAGCGCTAGTGATGATGAAGAAGAAATGCATGTTCTTAGTATTGATGAAAAGAATCGGATTGCTTTAGAAAAAAAAGAATTAATGAGGGAAATGCAATTAGAAATTAATTCTCGGAAAGTTAGTAAAGATTATTATAATTATTGGGGTACAGATAAGACTGGTAAAAAGATTAAAGGTATGATGAGTGCTACTAATAAAATGACTTTACATAACTTTTTAGCAAATGAAGGTATTGATGTTTATCAAATAAAAAAGGCTGGTATGGCTAATTTCTTAAAGAAGATTGGACTTGATGAAGAACGGGAAATGAGTAGTAAAGATTTAATTTTTTGGCTTACACAAGTATGTACTTATTTAAAAGCTGGTCTTACTTTAAATGATACGATTCATATTATGATGGAACAAGCAAAGAAAGATCCTAAGAAAAAAAGACTTTATGAAGCAATTAGTTATGAACTTACTTTAGGAGAAAGTTTTAGTACTGCTTTGGAAAATCAAGGAAAAGTTTTTCCACCACTTCTTATAAATATGATTAAGAGTGCCGAAGCAACAGGGGAAATTATTAAAACATTAGATGATATGGCGAGTTATTATACAGAGATTGATAAGACACGTAAAGAAATGATTAGTGCGATTATTTATCCAACTATTTTACTTGTTTTTGCAATTGCTATTTTAACTTTTATTATGGTTTATGTTATTCCAGAATTTATTCGTATTTATGATCAAGCGGGAATTGTGGTTAGTGGATTTACTTTAACGATTATTAATATTAGTAAATATATTACATCTCATATTGATGTTATCTTAATTGTTGCTTTCTTAGTAATTCTTTTCTTGCTACTTCTTTATAAGAAAAGTAAAATTATTCGAAAAGCCATTCAAAGTTTTGGTATGCATACTCCATTCTTTGGTAAAATAATTATTTATCATGAATTAACATTATTTACTAAGACTTTTGCTAGTTTGCTTCGAAATAGTGTTTATATTACGAGTAGTATGGAAATCTTATCTCGTATTACCAATAATGAAGTATATAAAGATATTATGATGGAAACTATTAGTAATATTGCCAGAGGTGAGAAAATTAGTAAATCTTTCTATCATAAATGGTGTGTTCCAGATGTAGCATACTACATGATTGTAACAGGAGAAGCAACAGGGGAATTGTCTTTGATGATGGAGAAAGTAGCTAGTTATTTTAATGATTTACATAAATCAAGAGTTACTAATTTAAAAAGTTTTTTGGAACCAATTATGATTGTTGTTTTAGCCCTTATTGTTGGAGTTGTTATTTTAGCAGTCGTTATACCAATGTTTAGTTTGTATGGACAGATAGGATAGGTGATATCATGATTATTTGGTTATTTTTAATCGGTTTTGTTTTAGGACTGGGATATGCTTTTATTGGAGAAAAACTTCCTTTGTTTGTACCAGAAGTAATTGAAAAAGAAAGCAATTCCTGGATATTAAATCTTTTTATTGGGGTTTTAAATGCCTTAGTTTTATTGGTTAGTTATTATACGTTTGGAATTAGTTATGAGTTTTTTGCTTCTTTAATTATAGCAGGACTGGTATTTATTATTTTTATTAGTGATTTTAAGTATATGATTATATTAGATAGTCCTTTAATTATTGGTGGGCTTTTTATCCTTATTTTTAGAGCTTATTTTTATGGATTTAAGAATATGGGACTTAGTGTTTTATCTGGAGTTGTTTTGTTTTTATTAATGCTTTTTATTGGGTTTATCGGCAAAAAAATATTTAAGAGAGAAGCACTGGGTGGAGGCGATGTTAAACTTGCTGGTATTATGGGTATTATTTTAGGATTGAAGCTTGGACTTGTTGCTATTATTTTATCTAGTTTACTTGCTCTTCCTTATGCAGCGGGTGCTATGTTGCTTAATAAGGATAGTGAAGTTCCATTTGGACCATTTTTAATTGCTAGTATGGCTATTGTGTTTATTTTCTCAGAAAAGTTTTCTAATTTAATTGCTTTTTTGTTTTAAAAGGTTTATAATAGCCTCTAAATTGAAGGGGTTTTTGTATGAAAGATTACTTAAGTTATACAGGAGATTTTAGTAAATTATCTAAGAAAGATTTAGAGTATCTTTTTATTCTACTAAAAGATTATAAACTAAAATATCAGGAAAGTTTGGGTTTAGACGAAAATATTAGTTTTGGAGTGGAATTAGAGTTTGAAGATGTACTGCTTTATTATGTAAAAAAAGAATTTAGCAAATATCCTTCTTTTTCTTCTTGGATTGTTCATGATGATGAAAGTTGTTCTTATAATATTGACGGTTTTTCTGTAGGTGGCGAAGTATCTTCACCTATTTTACATGACGCATCAATTGATTGGAAAATACTTTCCCATGTTTTATTAACACTTCAAAAATTGAAGGCACATCCTACTGATCAAACAAGTTTGCATGTTCATGTGGGAAGTCATATTTTTGGAGAAGATATTAAAAATGTAATTCGTTTTGTTAAGGTTTGGTGTATTTTTGAACATGTTATTTTTAAATTTGCTTATGGTAAGTCTAGTGAGGCAAGACCAAATATTTTGTATTTTGCGCATCCAATTAGTGATGCTTTAAAATTAAAGTGTAAGTTTATTCCTGGCTTTTTAGAAAATATGATTATTCCGAAAGAATTAGGCTTTGACAAGAAATGGGCAATTAATTTTAAAAATTATCATTATTTATCAAGTGAAGAAGAAGTAAATAATACGATTGAGTTTCGAATTGCAAATGGCACATTAGATCGAACCATTATTCAAAATACCATTCATTTTTATTTAAAATTAATGCTTTATGTGATGAGTGATGAATATGATGAGGAGCTTATTAATCGTTTGTTTTTACGATTAAAACCAAAGAGTTTTGAACAATTTGAAGGAATTTATATTAAAGATGCATTAAAACTTGTTGATTTAATTTTTGAGGAAAGTGTTGATAAAATTAATTTTTTAAAACAATATGTTAAAAAAGATGAAAACGTTTTTATTAGGTAATGTTATGCTTGTAAAATAAAGGAAATTAAGGTATAATATTAGCAGTTTGAAAGGATGTAAGAAATGAAAAACGTAAAAGAAATTACAATTACTATTGGAGGTGAAGATTGGCAAAAGGCTCTTGATAAGTCTTTTAAGAAGAAAAATAAAGAAGTACAAATTGATGGATTCCGTAAAGGTACTGCTCCAAAAGAAGTTTATATTAAGAATTTTGGATTAGAATCTTTATTTATGGAAGCGGTTGATTTGGTTATGGATGAAGCTTATAGTAAAGCTTTAGAAGAAGCTAAAGATTTACCGGTTGTAGAGCCAAAGTTAGATATTAAAGAAATTAATGAAAATAAAGTTACTTTTGTATTTACTATTATTAGTAAACCAGAAGTTACTTTGGGTGAATATAAGAAATTAGGCTTGAAGAAAGAAAAAGCAAAAGTTACTAAAGAAGAAATTGATGCCGAAGTAAAAAGAATTCGTGAAGAGTTTGCCGAAATTGTTCCTAAAGAAGATGGAGCTGTTGAAGTTGGAGATACAGCCGTTATTAATTTTGAAGGATTTGTTGATGGCAAGGCATTAGATGGTGGTAAAGGAGAAAATTACCCACTTGAAATTGGATCTCATACCTTTATTCCTGGATTTGAAGAGGGAGTTGTTGGTATGAAGCTTAATGAAGAAAAAGACTTAGACTTAAAATTCCCAGATGATTATGTAGCAGATTTAAAGGGTAAAGAAGTTAAATTCCATGTTACGGTAAAAGAAATTAAACAAAGAATTATTCCTGAATTAAATGAAGATTTCTATCAAGATTTAGGCTATGATAATATTAAGACCGAAGAAGAATTCTTAAGCGAAGTAGAAAAGGTATTGCTTGAACGTAAAAATGCCGAAATTGATGATGAATTCTTAGAAAAATGTTTGGATAAAGCTAGTAGTAATATGAAAGTAGAAATTAATCCAGAAATTATTGATGAAGAAGTACATAGAATGATTCATCAATTTGAAGAACAACTTAAGATGCAAGGAATTAAGATGGAAGACTATATGGCTATTACTGGTGTTACTCATGAAAAATTACATGAACAAATGGAACCAGAAGCTACTAAGAGAATTAAATACCGTTATTTATTAGAAGCAATCGCTGATGAAGAAAAGATTGACTTTAGTGATGAAGAAGTAAAAGCTAGATCTAAAGAAATGGCTGAAAATTATGGAATTACAGAAGAAGAATTATTAAAGGCTTATGGATCTTTAGATATTGTTAAATATGATATGAAGATGCATAAAGCTATGGAAATATTAAAAGAAAATAATTAAGGAAGTTGAAATGACTTCTTTTTTTTGTTAAAATTATACTGGAAAGAGTGATAAGATGGCTAACTTTAAATATTTAATAGGTAGAATTATGAAAATGGATTATAAGAATATGATTCATAAAATTAATAGTATTCATAAAAAGACTGGCAAAAGTCGTATTTCTATTTTTAATGATATGAGGGAATGTGCGGTTAAATATGGTGCTGGATATTCTGATTATGATTTATTTGAAATGTATAATTTAACGGATGAAGAACGGGATACTTATATTACTAGAGGTAGAAATAATGAATTAATTAAGAAATATAATAATCCAGAATATAATCATATATTTCGTAATAAAGTAGAGTTTAATACGAATTTTAAAGATTTTATTAAGAGAGATTTTATTGATGTAAATCATTCTTCAAAAGAAGATGTAGTAAAGTTTATGAAGAAACATTCTATTTTTATGGCAAAACCTGTTAGTGGTACTTGTGGTAAAGGAATTGAAAAGATCAATACTCATGATTATGATAGTTTAGATGAAGTCTATGATTATTTGACTAGTGAAGGTATGAATTATGAATTAGAAGAAGTGATTAAGCAAAGTGATGCTGTAAATAAAATTTATCCTGGTTCTATTAATACCGTTCGAATTGTTACCATTGTAGATGATGGTGTTCCATATGTTATTTGTGCTTATTTTCGGATTGGCAATGGAAAATACGTTGATAACTTTAATAGTGGCGGAATGGTAGCTCCTGTAAATGAAGAAACTGGAGAAGTAATTGATAAAGCGATTGATAAGAAAAAGAATCTTTATGAAAGGCATCCAGCGACCAATGAGATTATTAAAGGATTTCGTTTTCCTGATTGGGATAAAGCTATCTCGATGGTTAAAAAGGCTGCTTTAGTAGTACCGGAAATGCATTATATTGGCTGGGATGTATGTTTTTCTTCGAAAGGCCCTATTTTAGTAGAGGGAAATGAATACCCTGGACATGACATTTATCAGCTTCCAGAACATACTCATAATAAGGTTGGAATATGGCCAAAGTTTACGAAAGCTTTTAAAAAATAAATTTAGAAATTTTTGGTAAATATTTTGTGCAAATTGGGTAGACAAAAAGGAAAATTCTATTTATAATAGTAAGAAAAGTTTTGATGGGAGTGATTAACTTTATGGATACTCTTTTACCAGTAATGCTTCTTAAAGGTTTAATCTTACTTCCCAATCAAGAAGTTAAGATCGATTTAAATAATAGCTTGAGTAAAGAAATTGCTAAATTAGCTGTTAAAGATTATAATAGACAAGTGCTTGTAATCACTCCTCATAATCAAATTGAGGAATCACCAGAAGTAAATGATTTACCAGAAGTTGGTGTTATTGGTAAAATTAAAAGTCGAATTGAACTTCCGAGTGGAAATGTCAGGATTACTCTAAAAGGAATTACAAGAGTTAAGATCTTGTCTTTTCAAAATGATGCACATAATGAGGATGTGTTGGAAGCTCTTATCACAAATATTTTACTTCCTAAATTTGATCCAGTTGAAGAAAAGGCTGTTATAAAGAAGTTAAATGAAATTACGAAAGAATATGTTGATTGTTCTAGTCATGTATCCAATAGTATTTTAAATAGTATTAAAGTAATTGATGATTTATCCTTGCTTACGGATACCATTTGTTCCTTTATTCCAATGGCTTTTCAAAAGAAACTTGCTTACGTTGAAGAAATTAATGCTATGTATCGGGCTCGTAATTTGTTAAAGGATATCAAGATAGAAATTGAAGTTTTAAAGTTAGATCAGAAAATAGAAAAAGAACTAGAAAATAGTTTGGAAGCTAGTCAAAAAGAATTTATTTTACGAGAAAAATTAAAGATATTAGAACAAGAACTTGGCGATACTTCTGAAGATATAGTTCAAGAATATTTAGAACAACTAGAAAAATTACACTTGACAAAACCAGTTCATGATAAAATTTATCACGAAATTAAAAGATTAGAATATACCAATGATTTATCTCCAGAAAATGCAATGATTCGTAATTATTTGGAATGGATTTTAAATTTACCTTGGCATAAAGAAACCTTTGAAAATCATAATTTAGAAGATATTCGTAAAAAGTTAGATGAACATCATTATGGATTAGAAGAGATTAAGACAAGAATTTTAGAATATGTAGCTTTAAAAAATAATAATGAAGAACAGATTAGTCCAATTATTTGTTTAGTTGGCCCTCCTGGTGTTGGTAAAACGACGATTGCTAAAGAAATTGCTCATGCCTTAAATCGAAAGTTTTATAAAATTAGTGTGGGAGGTTTAAATGATTCTTCCGAACTTATGGGACATAAAAGAACGTATATGGGTTCTAGTCCTGGTAAGATTATTCAAGGCTTAAAGAAATGTGGTAGCAAAAATCCCGTATTCTTAATTGATGAAGTAGATAAGCTTACGATTAATAGTAAAGATGATCCAACCGCGGTACTTTTAGATATTCTAGACCGTGAACAAAATTCTGAATTTATTGATAATTATATTGAAGAAGCTTTTGATTTATCTCATGTATTCTTTATTTTAACTGCCAATAACGAAGAAAATATTCCTCTTGCTTTAAAAGATCGTTTGGAAATGATTTATTTATCAAGTTATACTAATTATGAAAAATTAGAGCTCGCTAAAAAATATTTGATTCCTAGAATTTTAGAGGAAAACAAGATTAATAATAAAATTATTTCCATTAGTGATGATATGCTTTTGTATATGATTAGTGCTTATACTAGAGAAGCTGGAGTAAGAGATTTGTATCGTAATTTGGAAAAACTTATTCGAAAACTAGTTTTACTTGGAAAAATAAATGAAAGAACAAAAATTAGTAAAGTTCGTTTAAAAGAATATTTGGGTATTCCTAAATATGATTTGTTTGAAAATAAATGCCATGAGGAAATTGGTAAAGTAAATGGTTTGGGAGTTAGTCTTGGTGGTGGAAGTATTATTCCAATTGAAGCTTGCGTTTTTGAGGGAAAAGGCGAATTTGTTATTACCGGTATGCTTGGTAAAGTAATGGAAGAATCTACTAAAGTTTCCTTAAGTTATATTAAAGCTCATCAAAAAACTTTTGGACTTCAAGATTTCTATTTTAATATTAAAGATCTACATTTGCATTTTTTAGAAGCAGCGATTAAGAAAGATGGCCCTAGTGCTGGGGTTGCTATTACAACTAGTATTTTAAGCTTAATTTTAAATAAACAAGTTGCCAGCGATATTGCTTTTACTGGGGAAATTTCTTTAAATGGAGATATTCTTAAAGTAGGTGGCATTAAAGAGAAAATGATTGGTGCTTTTAATCACGGAATTAAGAAAGTGTATTTACCTTTAGCAAATGAACTTGATTTAGAAGAAGTACCAAGTGATATTAAAGAGAATTTAGAAATTCATTTGATTCGAAATTATCAGGAAATATTTGAAGATTTATTTTTATAAAATTATACTAAATTTGGCGAATTTATAGATTTTTTTCGGTAATTTTAGTATAATTTTTTTAGGTGATTAAATTGAAAATAAAAGATATTTTAGGAATTAGTAATGCTAAACTTATTATGGGCAGTGATGAGGCAGTTTTAAAAAGCTTTTCAAAAGATACCAGAACCATTCAAGAAGGTGATGTATACGTTGCTATAAAAGGAGAGAATTTTGATGGCAATTTATTTTATAAAGATGCTTTCTTGAATGGTGCTAGTACTTGCGTTTTAGAGCATATTGATTTTCATGAAGATATAAGAAATGAATTTCCTGATAAAAATATTATTTTAGTAGATGATTCCATTGATTTTCTGATGAGGGCAGCAAGTAAGAAAAGAGAAAGTATTAAAGCACCTGTCATAGCAATTACTGGTAGTGTTGGTAAAACAAGTACCAAAGCACTTGTTGCCGATACTTTAGAGACGAAATACTCTGTTTTAAAGTCTATTAAAAATGAAAATGCTAATATAGGAATGTCTCTTCGAATTCTTAATTATCAGAATGAAGAAATGGTTGTTTTAGAAATGGGTATGAATCACGCTGGAGAAATTCGGGAACTTACGAAGATTGCTCGCCCTAATGTTGCTGTCGTTACCAATGTAGGTACCAGTCATATTGGTAATTTAGGTAGTAGAGAAAATATTTTGAAAGCAAAATTGGAAATTTTGGAAGGGTTAGATGGGCCAGTTATTATTAATAATGATAATGATTTGTTACATGATTGGGCACTTAAAAAAGAATATCCTAATATTATTACTTTTGGTATTCATGAAAATAGTAATTATCAAGCAAAAAATGTATCTTTTAGCTTATCTGGAAGTACTTATGAATTAAATGATGAGACGATTTTTATACCAGTTATTGGAGATGCTTTTATTTATAATTCTTTAGTAGCATTTATTATTGGAGATTTATATGGGGTAGAACATGATAAGATTAAAGATGTTTTAAATCATTTGAAAACAGAACCTCATCGTATGGAATTTATTCCTGCATGCGATTACACTATTATTGATGATGCTTATAATGCTAGCTATGATTCGGTTTTCTATGCTCTTGATGTTTTAGGCCATTTAAAGGGAAGAAAGATTGCTCTTTTAGGGGATATTTTAGAATTAGGAAGTTTTGGTGAAGAAATTCATCGTAATATTGGAAAGCTAGTAGCAAATAAAAACATTGATATTTTAATTACTGTGGGTACTCTTGCTAAGTTTATTAATCTTGAAGCAGAACAAAATGGATTTATGAAAGAACATAGTTTTCATTTTGATACAAATGAAGATGCTATTCATTTTCTTAAAGAAAATATTCAAAAAGATGATCTTGTTTTAGTAAAGGCCAGTCATAGTATGAATTTTGAGGAGATTGTAAGTGCCCTTCGATAAAAAGTTTTCTACTCTTTTACTTGATTGGTATCGTGAAAATAAAAGAATGCTTCCTTGGAGAATGGATCAAAATCCATATCATGTGTGGATTTCAGAAGTGATGCTTCAACAAACAAGAATTGAAGCGGTTATTCCTTATTATGAGAGATTTATGGTGCGATTGCCAGATATTTCTAGTTTAGCAGAAGTAGATGAAGATGAACTACTCAAATTATGGGAAGGGCTTGGCTATTATAACCGAGCTCGTAATTTAAAAAAAGCTGCACAGATAATTCAAACTACTTATCACGGGGTATTTCCCTCTACTTATGAGGAAATTTTAAAATTACCAGGGATTGGCGAGTATACTGCTAGCGCGATTGCCTCAATTTGTTTTCAGGAAAAAGAACCAACTGTTGATGGGAATGTTTTAAGAGTTTATACCCGATTAAGGGAAGATGAACGAAATATAGATTTAGCTCTTACTAAAAAAGAGATACGCATTGAAATTAAACATCTTATGATGAATGATGCTGGAGATTTTAATGAAGCATTTATGGAACTTGGTGAAGTAATTTGTTTACCTAATGGGGATGCAAAATGTGAGATTTGTCCTTTTAGTTCTATTTGCAAGTCTTACTGGCATCATTCTTGGATGAATTATCCAAAAAGACTTGAGAAAAAAGCTAAAAAAGAACTTGATTATACGGTTTTATTATTTTCTTTTGAAAAGAAATGGGCAATTCGAAAAAGGGAAGATGGTCTTCTTAAAAATATGTGGGAATTTCCTAATATTTTAGGCAAAATGAATTTGCATCAAGTGAATGATTTTTTAAAGAATCATGATGTTGCATTTTTAAGTGTTTTGAAAAGTATTTCTTATAAGCATGTATTTTCTCATCAAATATGGCATATGCAAGCTTATGAAGTTATTTTAAGTGAACCATTATCTGCTTTTTTGTGGGTGACAGTGGAGGAATTAGAAGCAAAATATGCAATTCCTGGTGCTTTTCAAAGCTTTTTGAAAGAACTTAGAAATGTCGAAAATATAAAGAAATAAGCGTCGAATTTTGTCGAACGCTTTTTCTTGAATTTTTTAATAGAACATATTACAATAAAAGTGTAGTTCTGAAATGAAACCTACACTCCTATTAAGATTTAAAATATTAAAAATTTAGTTATTATTTATAAATTTCAGAACTACCTATTTTAACTATAAATAGCATATGATATTACTGTTGCGGCAACGGAAGCAATCATTGCTATTAACATACACCATGCAAATATTTTTCTTGCTTTTTTACTCATATTAAATCCTCATTTCTTTTTAATTCTCTATAATAATTTATCATATTTTAAGCTTTTTTTCAATATAATTTAATGGTGAAGGTTATGAAACTGTGGAAAAAAGGCTTTATGATAGACAAAAAGCAGTTACGAGTAGGGTTTATTATATTATTGTTAGGAGTCTTTTTAGGCTTCTTATTTTATATTAAATTAGATTCTACTACTATATTAGAACAAATCAAAAATATTGATACCTATTTACAAGGTACGCATATTAATTTTATTTGGCTGCATATTCTTGTCTTATTCTTTCTTTTTAGTGTATCCTTTTCTTTTGTTTTCTTATTTTTCTTTGCTATTTATTTTATTTGGGAGATTGCTTGTGCTAGTTATGCTTGCTTTATTTTTATAGATGTATTTGGATTTATGGGGCTTTTCTTTGGAATTTCTTATAATATTGTTATAAAGTTTGTATTTTTAATATTACTTCTTGTAATCTTTAAAAAATTATATTTTCTTCTTAAGAATCGTAATCATTCAGAATTAGGACAAATTATTCGAAAAACAAAGTTGGAAATTGCTTTCTTTTTCATTTTGATTTTGGTATATGATGTTTTCTTATATTTTATGGGTAGTGAAATTTTACTTAAGCTTACTTTTCTTGTTCAATAATTTAGTTTGTGTTATAATGTTTATTGTGATGTATTATGAAAAAAGTAATTGTTGGAATTAGTGGGGGAGTGGATTCGGCTGTAGCTGCTTATCTCCTTAAAAAAGAGGGGTATCAAGTAGAAGGACTTTTTATGAGAAATTGGGATGCAGCGTTAAATAATGATTATTTAGGAAATCCTACTTTGAATGAAAATATTTGTCCTCAAGAACAGGATTATAATGATGCCAAAGTTGCTTGTGAAATCCTTGGGATTCCCCTTCATAGAGTTGATTTTATTAAAGAATATTGGGATTATGTGTTTACTTATTTTTTGGAAGAATTAAAAAAGGGGAGAACACCAAATCCGGATATGCTTTGCAATAAATTTATTAAGTTTGATTTGTTTAAGAAGGAAGCTTTTAAATTAGGTGCTGATTATATTGCTACTGGTCATTACGCAAAAGTAAAAGATGGAAGATTATATAAAGCCCGTGATTTAAATAAGGATCAAACCTATTTTTTAGCAGATATTACAAAAGAACAGCTTCTCAATGTTTTATTTCCTTTAGGAGAATACACCAAGCCAGAAGTTCGAGAGATTGCTTTAGAAATTGGTCTTAATGTTGCTAAAAAGAAGGATTCAACCGGTATTTGTTTTATTGGTGAAAGACATTATCAAGAATTTATTAAAAATTATTTAAAACCAAACCCTGGAGATATTGTGGATGTCGAAACTGGAAAAGTAATTGGTAAACATACAGGACTTATGAATTATACTATTGGTCAAAGAAGAAATGTTGGTCTTAGTGGAGATGAGATGCGTCATTATGTGTGTGGTAAAAATGTTTCTAAAAATATTTTATATGTAGCTTTTGGTGATAGTGAATACTTATATAGTGATGCTTGTACTTTGGATTCTATTAATCTTTTAGGAAAGCTACCAGAAAAAATCCATGTTAAATTTCGTTACCGGGGTGAAGAAGTGGAAGCTAATGTTGTGAGTATAAGTGATGAGGAAATTAAAATATCTTATCCATCTAAAGCTAAAAGTGTTACTCCAGGACAAGCTTGTGTCTTTTATGATGGGGATGAATGCTTAGGCTGTGGCTTTATTAAAGATGTCTATAAAAATGGCGAAAAACTTTGGTATTTATCTTAATATTTTGAACATTTGCTTGACAGATAAGTGTTAAGTAATTTATAATTAAAGTGTAAAGTAAAAAGGAGAATCATTATGAATAGTTTAAATGAATTATTACAGGAATTAGGAATTTCAAAAGTACGACTTGCTAAATATTTAAATGTTTCAAGACAAATGGTTTATAATTATTTAGAGTTAGAAGATTTGAATAAATGGCCAAAAGAAAAAAAGATTTTATTATTAAAGCTTCTTGATATTGAAGATGGTACGGATGAGGCAATTCGTGGAATTAAAATTACAACTGATTACTTAATGGCTGTAGAAAATCGACTTAATCAAGGAGTTAAAAATACCAGTGATATGGATAATTATTTTGATATGAAAGGCTTAGATAAAGAAAGTCAAACTTTACTTGCTGATATCAATTATTTATTAAAAGAAAAGTTACTTGATGAAAATAAAAAAGATGAAAATTTTTATGTGGTAAGTTATTTGTATCATATGTTGCAATCTATGGATAATGTTCCAGAAATTAAGTATATTTTGGGATATATGTCTAAGACTACAGGATTTATTAGTCCAGATGAATATGCTTTTAACGAAGATAAACAATTTATTTTTGAAGCAATTTTATATTCTGCTTTAACTTTATACAACAATGGGGGAGCAAGTAGAAGTAAATTAAAAGAAAGTCATAAGAGATTTGTTCAAGAAATTGAACAAAAAAATGAGGAAAAATTAAGTAGAACTCAACAACTAAATACGATAAAAATTCAAGCTTTAAGAGAGCTCGGATATGATCAAATGACAGAAGCAAATGCTGCAGAAGTGCTTGAAAAAATTGCGGAGATAGAAACGAGAAAAGTATAATGAATAAAAAGGTAGTATTTGGAGTAGGCATTTTAATCATTGTAGTCGTTGTATTATTGGTTATTTTCTTAGGAGATAAGCATTTAGATATGACCAGCACGCAAGTTTCAACCCTATACTCTTATTTAGGAGAAGTTGATGTAAATCGTTGTGGTGGCCTAAATCAATATATTGGTGAAGAAGTCACTTATGATGACCTTTCTAATAACAATAAAATGTGTATTGCTTATTATGAGTTAAGTAATGATGAAAAATCGAGTGATACTCACGAAGTTACTTCAACTAATGATAACGATTTAGATATTTGTGAAATAGGAGAGGGGATTCGTCTTGTAGCTAGTGAAGGGGAAGATACTTGTAGTTTTGAAGTAATAGCTAAAGAAGATTTAGAGGATGCCTATCAAACAGTTTATGGTAATGAACTTCCAGAAGACGAAGAATTTTATATTGGTAGTAATATTGCTTGTTATTTAGAAGAAGATCAATATTATTGTGGAGAGGCAGAGACCTTTGTTCAGTCTTTAACTCCAGAAGCAACCGTATATCGTTTAATGGATTCTGCAATCAAAAAGTTAAATGGTGATATTGTTATTTCTGATTACTATTTAAAAGTATCTGATAACAAGTGTTACCCATCAGGAACTTTTGAAGATGAAATTACGGCTTGTTCTGATGCTTTAGCTGATGATGCAAGTATTCAAATTGATGAGGATTTTGTTCGTGAATATGGTACTTTATACGAACATGTTTTTAAAGAAAATGCTGATGGTAGTTATTACTGGTATTCTAGTAATTTAAAATAAGAGCTTAAGAAAAATAAGTTCTTTTTTTGAAATTTAATTTCTAATATATAATATATATATTATAACCTTATTTAATTATATTAATAAGGATATACGCGCGTGTGTTTTAACCTTTTTTAATTTATAAAATAAGGTTATAAATTATTTTTTTAAATTCTTATAATGTTTTTAATTAAAAAATTATTTTATAATTTATATGATTTGAATTTGTTGCATTAAGTTGTGGTAAGCTTTGGATTTATCTTAAATGTAATAAATTATGAGTTTTTTTATTTAAAATTCATTAATTTTTTCTAATTATTTTAGTTCGCTAAATATATATTATGTAAACTTGCTTCTAAAAAGTATTTTAAAGCATAATATTTGGTATTACGTTTTAGAATACTTTTTAAATTTTACTATTCCTTATATTGTTCTTTTACTTCTTTTAAGAATTTTGCTATTTCTTTTTCATGATTTTTAAAAAACCAACTTATATGATTTTTAATGTAATTTTCTCTAATCTCTTTATTATTTAAGTCATATGGACATCTTTTCATTCTTTCATCAATGCTATCGAAGCCAACAAATTTTTCTTTTAATCTTTCCTGAGCAATTTTGACGTATTCCGGGTTTAATTCTATT
Source organism: uncultured Bacilli bacterium (assembly GCA_944358165.1). Lineage (GTDB taxonomy): Bacteria > Bacillota_I > Bacilli_A > RF39 > UBA660 > Caccenecus. The sequence continues at coordinate 28,373 of CALVQS010000003.1, forward strand.
CCTATGCAATTTCTATTTAATTGTTGACATACTCTTATACATGTTCCAGAGCCCAAAAAAGGATCTAAGACAGTGTCTTGCTTATTTGAAGAAGTTAAAATCATTCTTTCGTATAATCCTTCTGGCTTTTGGGTTGGATGTATTTGACGATTTTTATTACAATAATGCATGTGTGAGAATGTCCAAACATTTCCTGGATTAGATCCACGCATATTATTGATCTTTCGATAGTATTTTTGAGGGACACGTATATCATCTAAGTTGAATTTAAAGTTTTTTTCATTTTTTGTAAACATTAAAATATCGTCATGTCTAGGTGAAAATCCCCTAGTCTTCCCTATTCCTTGAGTATAATTCCATGTAATCCAACTATTAAAATACATATGTAATTCTTGTTCTAAAATTATATATATATATGATATATATCTCATTCCCATAAAAACATATATTGTTCCGTCTTTTTTTAGGACTCTTTTTGCTTCGGATAGCCATTTTCTTGAAAAGTCTAAATATTCTTCAAATTCCAAATTATCTTTGCTTAAACCATAATTTTTGCTTAAATTATAAGGTGGATCGGCAATTATCAAATCAATACTTTCGCTTGGTATTTTTTTTAATGCTATTAAAGCATCATTGCAAATGATCTCTAGTCTTTGATCCATTTATTATTTTTTGCCTCTCTATAAAAATCATTTATAGTTCTTCTACTACTTTTTAAATATTTTGAATCTAATAATTGACAAAATTGCCAAGTGGTTCTGTATTGATAGGTTACATAATGAATATCTTTTATTTGTATTTGGCCTGTTCCTAAAGCTGGATTATAGTTAATATCAGAATCAGAAATGTATTTTAGATCATATGCATTATGGGATGTCATTTCCATTATTCCGTCCATTAATCCCGTTTTTTTATTTCTTTCACAATATACTTTATATTTTATTGATAAAATAATAAACATGAAATCAGGATCAATTACATATGCAGTCCTAATTCTTGAAAAGGATGTAATATTAGGACTTTTTCCAGAAGAAATAATGTCATCAGCTGTAGCTTTTACATCTATATTTCCCGTGATTGAATGATTGTCTTTTTTAAATTGCAGAATTATATCAGCAATTCCTAGTCGCTGTTGAGCTTCAACATTGATTAGAGAATATTTATTTTCTGAAATATTTTTAATTTCTGAAAAAACTTCCGTTGCCCAAGCTTCAATCATAGGACCAGCAATCTTGTTTATATTTTCTAAGGGGAGTCCCATTTTTAAATTTGTGTTTAAAATTATTTTATAGTTATTTGCTTTTATTCTATCTTCTAATATTGAATTAATAGTTTCTATAACAAATTTACTATCCTCTTTGTATGTTTTGCTTTCTATTGGTATTTTAAAGTTTAAATCTTTATATTCCATAAATATCATTCTCCTTAAATTAATTATACTATAAAAAAATATTTATTGGAATATTTCTTAAATTAAAAACAAAAATAATTAAATAAGATTAATACCGTACCTATTAATAATCCTAAGTATAAATATTTGTTTAAATTGTATTTTTTAGCTTTTGGAAATATGACTTCTATTGCTAATGTAATCATGATTCCACCAACTAACAAGAGAATCATACTGATTAGTTCATCTGTAATATATTTACTTAAGAATATATAGGCAATGATTGCTCCAATTGGTTCAGCAATACCAGATAAGAATGTTTTAAAAATAGCATTCTTTTTTGATCTAGTAGCATAATAAATAGGCACGGCAATAGAAATACCTTCTGGAATATTGTGGAATGCTATTGCAAGGCTTAGTTTTAATCCAAGTTCGATATCTTTATAAGAACTCATAAATGTAGCAATTCCTTCAGGAAAGTTATGGAGAATTAATGCTAGCATATTTAATATACCAAGTTTATATAAATCATTTTTTGCTTCGGTTTTATTCATGAGTTTGTGTAAGTATTTTACAAGGATAATTCCAATTATAAAGGAAATTAAAGAAATAAGTATTCCCTTCCCTATTTTATAATTAGAAATCAAGATATAAGTTGATTCTGGTATTAAATCCGTGATACTAATACCAATCATAATGGCTAAAGAAAAAGATAGTGATGCAGTTATAAATTTGTTAATATTTTGTTCTTTCCATTTAAAAAAAATGACAAAAGAGCCTAAAATTGTGGATAAACCTGCAATGGTAGAAACTAGTAATGCACCAATTATTTCCATAACATCACCACTTAATTATATGAATTCTTTTATTTAATTAGTCCATAATAATAGTGGGAGGTAAAAGAACATGAAAAATAATAGAGAAAATAAGAACTCTAAAAATAATAAGAATTGTAGAAGTTCAAAAAGCGAATCTAGAAATTCTAGAAACGAAAGAAGTTCTAAAGCTAATAGAGAAGCTCGCTAATTTTCAAAAGCCACGATTTAATGGTGGCTTTTTTCATGTAATAAAGGATGTTTTTCGTATTCTTGTTCTAGTTTTTCGTTTGATAAATGAGTATAAATTTGCGTGGTTGAAATATCACTATGACCAAGTAACTCTTGAACCACTCTTAGATCTGCACCATTATTTAGTAGATGAGTCGCAAAGGAATGTCTTAGAATATGAGGACTAATATTTTTTTTGATTCCTTTTTCTTGGCATAATTTTTTAATGTATTTAAAGAAAGCTTGCCTTGTGATATTCGTGTGTCTAGAACTAATAAATACATATTCACTAGATTTGGTTCCAAGTAACTCTCCCCTACCAAATTTTAAATATTCTTCTAAAGCAGCAATGGCTGTATCACCAATAGGAACTAGTCTTTCTTTACTACCTTTTCCAAATACTTTTATTAAATGATCTTCTAAGAATAGATTACTCATGGTTAAATTTACTAATTCACTAATACGCATACCTGTTGCATATAATGTTTCTAACATAGCTTTATTCCTTAGTTCATAAGCAGTGCTTGCTCGGATATTTAAGAGATTGTCTACTTCTTCAATCGTTAAATAATCTGGCAGTTTTTTCTCTAATTTTGGCATTTTAATTCCATCACAAGGATTTTTAGATATTAGGTTATTTTCTACTAAATATTTATAGAAATTATTAATAGAAGTTAAATATCTTGCTTTGGTTTTGCTAGATTTGTCGTTTTTACGTAAATACTCTTGAATATCTTCTTTGTTTAAATTTTTAATATTTTTTCCTTTGTAATATTTTGCTAATAAATAAAGATCGGTTTTATAAGATTCTCTTGTGTTTTTGCTGGTATTATATTCTGTGCTAATATATTCGTTCATGTATTTATCTAGTTCTTTATTTGTTTTTAAGATTTCTTCTAGTTCCTCTTTTTTCACTCTTATCACCTATTTTAATTATAGCACAAAAATTTAAATCTTGACACGCATACGTTTGTATTATATACTATTGTTAGTTAGAAATTGTATAATTATAGGTAGGTATAGTATGATTAAAAAATTAGATGAATCTTATTATGATGAATTGTATTCTTTAGAAATGGAAATATTTGAATATCATCAGAAAAAAAGGCCAAATGATTTTAAAGAAATTCCATTTTCTAAGAATATCTATCATAATTTAGTAAGTTCTGGCCATTATTTGATTTATGGATATTTTGTAGAAGAAAAATTAGTTGGAGTTATCTATGCTAATCAAAGAGAAAATATTTATTATATTGATGATGTTGTGGTAAAAAGTACTTATCGGAATCAAGGGATAGGAACAAATTTATTTAAATGTATTGAACAACAAGCTATAAAAGATAATATTAAGCGAATTGAACTTAGTGTATGGAGTTTTAATGAGAATGCTATGCAGTTTTATCAAAAAATTGGTTTTACTCCGAAGGTTATTCGTTATGAAAAAATAATAAAAGAAGAGGTATAAAGATGGAATTACTGGCAAATATGCTTCGACCTAAATCTTTAGATGAAGTAATTGGACAAAAACATTTGATTGGAGAAGATAAAGTTCTTACAAATTTAGTTAAGAATGGAAAAATATTTTCTATGATTCTTTATGGAAAGCCTGGGATTGGAAAGACTAGCATTGCTAATGCTTTAATTCATGAGTTACATATTCGTTCGAAGTTTTTAAATGCTACAACTAATAATAAAGCTGATTTTGATATTGCAATTGAAGAAGCAAAAATGTATGGGGAAATGATTTTGGTAATAGATGAAATTCATAGAATGAATAAAGATAAACAAGATATTCTGCTTCCTCATATTGAATCTGGTTTGATTATCTTAATTGGGCTTACTACTTCGAATCCTTATCATAAGATTAATCCGGCGATTAGAAGTAGATGTCAAATTTTTGAATTAAAAGAACTTAGTAATGATGATATTGTGGAAGGACTTAAAAGAGCAAAAGATTATTTGCCAAATTTAAAAATTGATGATGATACTTTAAAATATATTGCCATGTTATCATCTGGAGATTTTAGATCAGCGATTAATACTTTGGAAGTATCTTATTATGCGACAAATGATCATGTTATTACAATTGATGACGTTAAAAAAATCAATAATAAACCGGTATTCTTTCATGATAAAGATGAAGATGGACATTATCAAGTTTTAAGTGCTTTTCAAAAATCGATTCGTGGAAGTGATGTTGATGCAGCCCTACATTATTTAGCAAGACTTATTGTTGCGGGTGATTTAGATAGTATATACCGAAGAATGAGTGTTATTGCCTATGAAGATATTGGACTTGCGAATCCAGCGATGGGGCCAAAAGTTATGGCAGCGATTCATGCAGCAGAGCTAGTAGGACTTCCAGAAGCAAGAATTCCTTTGGGACAAGTTGTAACAGAACTTGCATTATCTCCAAAAAGCAACAGTACCCTACTGGCAATCGATGAGGCAATTAATGATATTAATAAAGGACTTGCTGGAGAAATTCCCAAACATATTATTGAGGGTTCTCCTGATTATGTTTATCCTCATAATTTTAAAAATGATTATGTATATCAGGAATATATGCCAGATAAGTTAAAAAATAAAAAATATTATCATAAGAAAGATAATAAATACGAAAGTAATTTGAATAGAATATATGATGAAATGAGGAGTGGAAAATGAAAATAAGTGTAATTGGAACAGGTATTTACGGTACCTCTTTAGCACTTGATATGGTAAGTAATGGACATGATGTTACAATGTGGACTGAAAGTGAAGAATTAGCAAAACATTTTCGTGAAAAACACGATTTAAAGCCTATTACAGACGTGTTTATTCCTGATTCAATAAAAGTTACGAATGAACTAAAAGATGCTTTAGAAAACGTTGATTTTGTTGTTTTAGCTACATCTGCTAAATATGTCAGAACGACTTGTCAAAATATGAAGAAGTATTTTAATACTTTAACCCCTATTTGTATTGCATCTAAAGGAATTGAAAATGATACTTATTCTTTTTTATCTGATATTGTACGAAGTGAATTAAAAGCAAAACATATTGCTGTTATTTCTGGACCTACTTTTGCAGTAGATTTAATCAATAATGAACCAGTAGCACTATCTGCTGCCGTAACAAGTAATAAAGCTTTTAAATATACTTTTATGGCTTTTGCTAATGAAAGAGTGAAATTAAGAGAAAATAGAGATTTATATGGTACTCAACTTTGCGGTAGTATTAAAAATGTGATTGCAATTGCATCAGGAATGCTTGATGGATTAGGTTTTAGTGAGTCTACTAGAGCATTCTTAATTACGGAATCTATGCATGATATTAAAGAATTGCTTGAAAAAATGGAATGTAACCCTAAAACGATTGTGTCTTTTGCAGGAATTGGCGATTTAATGCTTACTGCAGGTTCTCCAAAAAGTAGAAATTATCGTTATGGGAAATTACTTGGTGAGCGAAAAACAAAAGAAGAAATTGATGATTATTTAAAACATAATACGACGGAAGGATATTATACCCTACTCTCTATTAAAGGCTTAACTAAAAACAGAAAAATTAAAATGCCAATTATTAATATTATCTATGATATTGCTATTAACGGGAAAGATCCAGAAGAAATTGTTGATTTTCTTATTACAAAAGCATAACCTCAAGATTATTCTTGAGGCTTTATAATGTCTAAAAATACATAGTTTGCTAAATAAATACCAGCGGTTGCGGGCACAAAGATAGCAGAAGCAATCACTTTATCTTTGTTTCTTACTTCTTCTTTACTAAATACAACGGGTATTTTTATATTTAAGTTTTCTTTTCTTACTAAGTTTCTTAGTTTTTTAGCTAAGGGATCATTTTCGGTTTTATCTAGTGTTGTTATTTGTAAATAGGTTGGATTTAATTTTTTCCCAGTTCCTAAAGCACTAATTATCTTAATATTTTTTGCTTCTGCATATCTAATTAATTCTACTTTGATAAAAATATCATCACAAGCATCAATAATATAGTCATAATCATCTTTTATATAGTTCTGAAAATTTTCTTTTGTTAAAAATGCTTTTATACCTTTTAGGTTAAGAGAACTATTTATTTTGTTATATCTATTTAAAGCTTCATCTACTTTAAAATGATTTATATTTTCTTTATTGGTAATTAATTGTCTATTTAGATTTGATTCATCAATGGTATCTCCATCAATAATCGTAATATTTTCAAATCCACTTCGAACTAAGCATTCTAAAGTAAGGCCACCTACTCCACCAATACCTACTAATAATATTTTAGTATTTTTAATTTTATTTAAGTTTTCTTCACCAATTAAGGGAATTAATCTTTCAAACATATTGAATCACCATGGATATTATAGCAAATAAAAACCCAGATGGAAAGTCTATCTGGTGATAAAAAACCCGCTCTCGCGAGGTGGTAAGAAACAT
>CALVQS010000004.1 GCA_944358165.1 uncultured Bacilli bacterium
GGATTATTTAAATCAATGGTATCTAAAATAAATACATAACGTTTATTATAAATTGGAATCCAACCAACACTATCACTCTTATTTTCTTCTACTTCATTATCACTATAGAAAGAATCAGTTGCAATCGTACAATTAGTTAAATCACTACCATTGGCATTACTACATTGATAGCTACCAATTTCCTCCGTTTTATCTTCATCACTATAAAAATATAATACTCCATCAAAATAACTAATATACTTATATTTTGCACTCATCTTACCATCTAATAAATCAATGGTTTCAGTTCGATCTTTTCCATCACGAGTAAAAGTAACATCCAAACTATCTTCATTAATCGTAATTTCATAAGCTCTTCTAGTTTCTATAAACTTTTTATCTTCACTATAGACATTTAAAGGATTATAGTAGGTAGAATCAAGATCTACTGCTTCTATATTATATGGATTATTTTGATAATCACGAATATAAAGCAAATCACGATCAATTAATACTGCATATTCATCTAATAACTCAATATAATCATAAGCATCATCAAATATTAAATTACCATCATAATCATATACATAATATCCATTATTATCTACAACAATATATTTATTATTATAACTCCGAACTTCATAACGTAATCCACTACTTAAATTTTTACCATTTGTATCATAAATGTAATAGCGATCATTCGTCTTTACCACTAAATTAGAACTACTATTTAATTGCCCAATATAATCATAAGAAAATTCGAAAACTTCTTCTACTCCCTCACTACCAATTTTTATAGCGCCATATCGATTATTATCATTTCTTAAAATAACAAAATCACTATCACTAAAACCTTTAACTAGGGTATAATCTCCAACATTTTCTTGATCTTCAATATTATATAAGAAAACATTCTCACTTTCACTATCTTCATTATCATAAACGAACACATAATTATTCTCATAAATAGCACTTGGTCTTTCAATCAAAGATTCATCTTCATAGACATTTTTCTCACCATCAAAATTATCTTCATTGCTATAAGCTGGAACATAACACAAATCTTCTGATTTATGAACACACTCATAAGTACCAATTTCTTCTTCATCATTATTTAAAAACACAAGTGTTCCATCACGATAGATATAATTATCTTTTTCAACAATTACTTCTGGCTCATCTGGTTCTACTGGTTTTTCTTCTGGTTTTCTTAAAGCAAAGAATAAAATGACTCCTACAATAATTAAAAGTAATAAAACAATACTAACAATAATAATGATTTTTTTCTTTTTAGAAAGATTACTCCACTTTTCTTTAAGACTTTTCTTCGGTTTCTTTTCTTTTTTCTTTTCTAAAGGCTTAATTTGTTCTTCTCCTTCTTCTTCTTTTTGTGGTTCTACAGCATCATCCCCACTAAGTCCAAAGGTAAGATCATCCACCATATCTTCTTTACTAATTCCCTCACGATCAATATCATCAATCGGACTAGGTACCTCCATATCTGAAATATCAAACAAATCTCTAGTCTTTTCTAGATCATCATACTTCATCTTAGACACTCCTTTATATTAAGAACAGTATATCATATTTTTATGTATTTGACTAGAGTTTTAGAGCAAGAAAAAAAGTTAGCTAAACTAACTATTCTGCATCATTTTTTTCAACTTGGATTACTTCTTTATTCTTATAGTAACCACATTTAGTACATGCACGATGAGGTCTAATTGTAGCCCCACACTTAGGACATGTTGTTAATGCTCCAACCTCTTTTTTTAAGTGAGTACGACGCATTCTTTTTTTAGTTTTACTTGTTCTTCTAAAAGGAACTGCCATGTTTTCACTCCTTCCTATCCAAAAGCTCACTCAATTTAGCAAGTCTCGGATCAATTTGTTCTTCTTTATTTTTATCTAGACCCAAACTCCAACCATCACCAGATAGGTGTGCATCTTCAGTCGCAGTAAATCTCATGGGTACTTCCAGAACAATATTTTCCCACAAAATCTTCATAATATCAAGTATATTTTGAGATTTTTGATAATATTCTATGAAATTTTCATCATTTGTGTCTAGTTCTTCCTCAATTTTTGAAGTAAATGGATAGTCTACTGGTTCGGTTGTTACACTATCAGGAAGCACCATGATTCCTGTAACCGTTAAATTTACAACCAACATAGATAAAGAATCTAAATAAATACGACCAGTAACATGTAAATCTTTTAAATCAAGAATCCCTACACTCTTATAAAGTTCACTACTAATCGTAAAATCTTCATCATACTCTTTTACTTCCCCATTACTTAAAACTGCTAAATTAAGTTCCATAACATCACCACCTAAAGTATAGCCCAAACAAAGAAAAAAGACAAGCAAAACTTGTCATGACATAGTCAAAGTATATGGACTCAAACTACTTCCATCTCCCCCAGAAATCGCGATATTAGATTTTAGATAGACAGATGGACGCACGGCACAGCTGCTGCTCGCGCTGCTGCCGAGGACATAGCCAGTGCGGCTCACGAAAAACACGTTGCTGCTCGTAGAAGAACGAGGAGTTAAAGTCCATTGAGTAGCACTACTATCATATAACCAGTCATTACTTTTACAATAACTATAACTGGAACTATCCCAATTATAGAGTTCTTTTGCTAAACAAGACGAGCGATTTGTTGTACTTCCTCCACTTGTTGCATATCCATAATCACTTGGATACATTAATCCTATTTTTCCTTCCCATGTTGTTGGTCTTCCACTATATACTGTTGTTCCTCTTTCTCTTTCATAAAACATACTTGCTGTTACACCATTGTTGGTGCTACTTCCTCCTAATTTCCATGTTACAGTCTCAATCATGTTATTTGTTGCACTGGTTATTCCTTTTCCACTTTCTAAATTAGTTCCACTTAAATAACTTCCATTCAAACTTTTTTGTAGACTTGCTGTTGTCCAATCATTTAAAACTCCTGAATCCCATGCAATACCTCCAATACTTTTACTTCTTATTAATTTAACTAACTTTTCACCACTCCTACCATGGGTATCTTCACTAAATACTCCAATAATTCTCCATAATTCACATGTATTGCTATTTGGATTATTATAATCATTACAATTAAAATATACATAATTATTTGGATCTACTCCTATATATCTTGCATTACCAGCTTCATCTAATACTACTTCATCTGATGTATTTACTAGGTCTGCTATGACGTCAGATGCTCCACTTGCTTTTTCAAAATCTAAATAACATTTGGTTCCTTTTGTTGTAAATGGAACTAGGTTTAATGTTTTAGTGGCGCTATCATAAGATAGTTGAATTGTTGTGTCTTCTTCTCCATCTACTGTACAATAACTAGTATCTAACAAATTATAATTACCATCTGGTATAGTATCACTAGGCTCTCCATCTACTGTAATTGCTATTATATTTATATCTGCCAAACTATAATTAATCGTCCCATTTACAAGAGGTATACTTTGTGTTACTCGGTACTTTGCTCTTGTAAAATTTAGTATTACTGCACTAATTATTAGTACTGCTACTACTCCTATTATAATATTTCTTTTTAAATGACTTTTCTTTAATGTTTCGAAATTCATACTAACATCCTTTCATGATGCTAGGCTTCATTTTATTTACCATAAAAATAAATTATCATATCCTTATGATGAGTTTCCTAGCTTATAGTTAAATTATAAACTTGGGTATACTAAAAGTCAAGAAAAATATCAATATTATCCTAGTAAAATTTAAAATTAAATTTATCATGAGAAAATGATATCGGTGATTAAGGTGATTTATGGAGAAAGATTAAAAAATTTAAGAGAAGAAAAAGAACTTACCCAAAAAGATATAGCAAAATTATTAGAAATACACTCTGCTACATATAGTCAATTTGAAAGAGAATCAAGTCTTATTCCTATAAAAAGATTAAATATTTTAGCAAACTTTTTTGATGTATCATTAGATTATTTATTTAATTTCACAAACAATCCAAAATATAATCATAGAAAAAAGGAACTTAACTTAGAATTGTCAGGAACAAGATTAAAAGAAATCAGAAAAGAAAATAAAGTAACACAAGTAAAACTTGCAAGCTTTTTTAATACAACCCAATCCAATATTGTAGGCTATGAAAAAGGAAAATTTATTATAGCAACTCCCTACTTATATATGTTTTGCAAAAAATACAACATTTCTGCTGATTACCTCTTAGGTAAAATTGATTCACCAAAATATTTAAAATAATGTCTAGTATATTATTTTTTTTATTTTTAAATATTCAAATACTTAATTTTTTGATATACTTAAAAAGGTGATAAAATTGGAAGCAGTAGGAATTATTTGTGAATATAATCCATTACACAATGGACACATTCATCATATTAAAGAAGTAAAAAAACTTTTTCCAGGAAAATCTATTATTTTAGTATTAAATGGATATTTCCTAGAACGTGGAGAAATTAGTATATTATCAAAAGAAAATAAAACCAAATTAGCTTTAATTTATGGTGTTGATTTAGTTGTAGAACTCCCCTTTATTTTTGGTTCTCAAAGTGCTGATATTTTTGCAGATGCTGCAATTAAAGTATTAGGATATCTTGGCTGTTCTTATCTTGTTTTTGGAAGTGAATCAAATAATATAGAAGCTCTCCTAAAAGTAGCAGAAATTCAAAATGATCCAAAATATAATGAAAAAGTAAAAGAATTATTAAAAACAGGAATGAATTATCCTACTGCTTTATCAAAAGCTTTAAACATGGATATTGATGTTTTTAATCCCAATGACTTACTTGGAATATCTTATATAAAAGCAATAAAGAAAAACAACTTAAAACTAAAACCCGTAACAATCAAAAGAACCAGTAGCTACCATAACCTAGAAGAAGATGAAAATATCATTAGTGCAAGTAATATTAGAAATAGATTAAAACAAGGATATGATATTTCTAATTATGTACCAAGAAAAACATTAAAGTTAATTGAAAATATTTCTTTAAATGATTTATTTCCTTTTATTAAATATAAAATTTTAACAGACATGGATTTAAGTAAATATTTAACAGTAGATGAAGGAATTGAAAATCGCTTAAAAGAAAAAATAACAGATTCAAATAATATAGAAGAACTAATATTAAATATTAAAACCAAAAGATACACTTATAACAAAATTAGTAGAATGCTAGTCCATATTTTAACAAGCTTACCCAAAGAAATAAACAAACTAGCTTCGATTGAATATATTAAAATATTAGGCTTTAACAAAAAAGGAAGAGAATATCTTCATAACTTAAAAGAAGATTTAGAAATATCTTTAATCCCAATTCCTAATTCTTTACAATATAAATATGAACTAATCGCTGCTCAAGTTTACAGTTTAATAAGCAAAAATAAAATACTAGCCTACGAAAAAAGCAATAAGCCAATCTTTTTTGAATAGTTTATTGCTTTTTTATGAATATTTTAAATATTTTTTTCATAAATTAAGACTGAAATTATCATTTTGTTTGAATTTTAACACTTTTTTTGTTATAATTTATATAAAGAAAAATATTTAATATGAAATTACTAAAAGTTAAAATAAATAATTATAAATTATGTGAAGAAAACTTTAATATTTCTTTAACACCCTTAGCTAACAAAAGCAAAGAAGATAAAGAATATGAATTAAGTGAAATAGATGAAAATTTATATATCTATAACACTTTAGGAATTGTTGGAAAAAATGCTTCTGGAAAAACAACAAGCATTGAAGTTCTTTTAATAGCGTACGATATTTTATCAAACTTTAAAATCAAAAATACTCTAGAATATTTAAACAATTCGAACAATTTAAAAATAGAATTTTTCTTTTATCATGATGGATACTTATACTTTTATAAAACAGATTTAAATTATCAAAAAGAAAATGATTATGTTTTATTTCAAAATGAAGAACTATATAAAACAAAATATTACAAAAGTTATGCAAGCGAATTATATAACTTAGACAAATATGAAAAAATAAACATAAACAAAGAGCTACCAAATGATACATCAATCCTCTATTATATCTTAAAAGAAATTAAAACAAGATGTTTTTCATACAATTATAAAATAGAAAATATTATAATTTTAGATGAAATAATAGAATTATATAACTCTTACAACCCTATTATTTTAAATGATATTATTGAATTATTAGATAGTAATATTAAAAATATCAAAATGGAAAACAAAAATAAATTTATCATTACTTATAAAAAAAATAAAAAAGAAGAAAAAAACAAAAAAGAATTGTATAATATTTTATCAAGTGGAACCATTAAAGGTCTATATTTATATTTAGATGTACTAATCTCTCTTAAACATGGAGTAGATTTAGTAATTGATGAAATTGAAATTCATTTTCATAAAACATTAGTAGAAAATATCATAAATTTATACAAAGATAAAAGAATCAACAAAAAGAATGCCACTTTAATATTTAGTACCCACTATTGCGAGTTACTAGATTTATTTAATCGTTACGATAATATTTATATTACAACAAATGAAGAAAAAATAAAAATTACAAATGCATACACCTATAACATTAGAAACGAATTATCAAAAAGCAAAAGATTTTATGACAACACTTTTAATACAGCTGTAAATTATGAGTCTTTAATGAAAGTTAAAAAGCATTTATTAAAATGAAATATCTAATTATGTGCGAAGGAACAAATGAAAAAGCACTAATTGAACTTCTACTAAAACATAATAAATTGATTTTTAGTTTAGACGATTTAATAAATTTGGAAATTTTTCACGCAAGGCAATTTGTTCCATACATCATTAGTCAAACAAACTCATATTATGGCAAAATAAAAGTAATAAGAATTGGAGATAAACAAACAGATTTATTAAGAATTCCTCAAGAATTAGCACATAAAATTAAAAAAGAAGATATCATTAAATGTCGTACAAGTTTTGAATTAGAGATTCTCCTAATTATAAACGAGGGATTATATAAAGAATTCTTAAAACAAAAATCAAAAATAAGTGCGAAAGAATTTGCAAAAAAATATATAAAATATAATAAAAAATACTATGATGGAACTTCTCAATTTTGGTTAAATTATTATAGCAAAAGAATAGATAGGCTAGTAGAAAACATAATAGAATGCAAACGATTAACAAAAATCAAAGCAAAAGAAATATATTTAGCAGATTTACTAAAAAAGCAATAAACCAATCTTTTTTGAATAGTTTATTGCTTTTCTTTTTGACATTTTGGACAAAAATAAGTACTTCTTCCTCCAACTTTAATATTCTCTATTTTCGTTCCACAAACAAAACATGCCTCTCCCTCTCTTTTATGAACTTTTAAATTTTGTTGAAAACGACCTGTAACTCCTAAACTAGAGGTATAACTGCGAATGGTAGTACCACCCATTAAGATAGCTTCATGAATGATATCTGCTGCTCCCAAGCAAATTTGTTCACATTCTTCCCTAGTAAGGCCATTACACTTTCGAAGTGGATGTATTTTAGCATAAAACAAAACTTCATTCACATAAATATTTCCAAGTCCACTAATAATGGTTTGATCAAGCAAAGCAGTTTTAATAGGAATCTCTTTATTTTTAAATTTATCTAAAAGATAAGAGGCAGTTAAATTCTTATCACCTGGTTCAAGTCCTTGTTTTTTAATACATTCCGTATCTTCTAATTCACTTTTCAAAATCAATCTCATTCTTCCAAATTTCCGCGTATCAGCATACCTCAAAGTAGTATCATCAAAGAAAGTAAAAATCACATGTTCATGTTTTCCTTTTTCTTCTTCTTTATTTTTAAGAAAGAACTTTCCTTCCATGCGAAGATGAGATAAAAGAAAGTATTGTTCGGTTTCAAATATAAGCCACTTTCCTCTTCTTTTTATGTCTACAAAACTTTGACCTACAAGTTTATTTTTAAAATCTTTTAAATCACTTTCAATCATTGGCTCATAAAAAACTTGAACATTTTTGATTCGTTTATTTAAAATTTGCTTTTTTAATGTATTTCGAACAGTTTCTACTTCTGCTATTTCTGGCATAACTACTTCGCCTCGTACAAATCTTTACCGCGAGCTATACCTACTTTTAAAGGAACATCAAGCTTAATAACATTTTCCATAACATCTTTGACAATCTTAGTTACTTCTTCTTCCTCTTCTTTTAAAGTATCTATTACTAGTTCATCATGAATTTGTAAAACCATTTTACTCTTAATATGACGTTTTTGAAATTCATCAAAGACAAGTACCATTGCTTTTTTAATAATATCAGCGCTTGTTCCTTGAATTGGTGTATTAAGAGCAATTCTCTCTCCGCTAGAACGAATCATATAATTTCGATTATTAAGTTCTTCAATCTCTCTTTTTCGATTAAACAAAGTTCGAACACATCCCGTTTCATAAGCCTCTTTAATAATATTATCCATATATTTCTTAACTCCAGGATAAAGTTCATAATACTTATTAATAAATTCTTGAGCTTCTTTATGACTAATATTCAAGTTTTCTCCCAATCCAAAACCACTAATACCATAAACAATGCCAAAAATAACAGCTTTTGCCGTAGAACGCATCAATTTTGTAACTTTGCTTTCATCTACTCCATAGATGTCCGCGGCTACTTTAGTATGAATATCTTGATTATTTCGAAAAGCTTCAATGAGTTCTTTAGAACCAGATATATGTGCTAAAATACGAAGTTCAATTTGAGAATAATCAATACTTAAAAATAAATCATTCGTTGGTAAAAATGCTTTTCTTACCTTTCTACCTTCTTCCCCCCGAATAGGAATGTTTTGTAAGTTTGGTTCAGCACTTGATAATCTACCAGTTCTCGTAAGAGTTTGTTTAAAAATAGTATGAATTTTTCCATCAGGAAATTTTGCATTTTCCAAACTAACCGTATAAGTTGAAATAATTTTACTATAATTTCGATATTCTAAAATAAGATCAATAATTGGATGTTTTCTCCGGAGTTTTTGTAAAGTTGCTGCATCCGTTTTATAACCAGTTTGATTCTTTTTACCATTTTGTAGACCTAGTCGTAGAAAGAGCACTTCCCCAAGTTGTTTTGGACTAGCAATATTAAATTCGACTCCTGCTAAATCATAAATTTCTTTAGAAAGTTCATGAAGTTTTGCTTCTGCTTCTTCTTTAATTTCATCTAAAACTTTACTATCAACTTTTACACCAAAAAATTCCATATCGGCCAAAACTTTTGATAAAGGCATTTCAATATCTTTAAAAAGTTCATACATAGACTCTGTTTTAAGTCCATTAATATATTCATCTCTAGTATCATAGATAAAACGAGATTTTAATACTAAATCTTCTTTTAATTTGGTTAAATCACGAAAGTTATTTTTCTTTTCATCTAGATAAAAAGAAACATTAACCCCTGCTGGATGCATTAAATATGCAATATCGTCTTTCGTAAACCCTTTTAAAAGATAAGCTGCGATCATTAAATCATAATTAATGGGAATGAAATCCAAATGATTTCTCATCATCACAACATCTAAGGCTTTTTCATGATAAGTATAAACAACTTTATCCTTTAATAACTTAGGTAATTCTTTTAAATAAGGGGCATCAAGGAAATAATTATGTTCTTTATCGCTAAGACTAATTCCTAGCACCTCTCCTTTATGATAATTCTCATCACTTAGTAAAAGAAAAATACTTACTTCATCACCTAAAACGACTTTAGACAAATCATCAACCTCTTGATAATCAATATTTTCTTTCACAACTTCCTTTTTATCAAAATTTTTAAGCATAGAATAAAATTCTAAATCATCAAATATTTCTGCTAAATCATCTTCATTTGCCCCACGATATTTAATATCTTCAAAAGTAATATTTAAAGGAACATCTTTATAAATAGTAGCAATTTCTTTACTCATAAAAGCATTTTCACGGTCTTGTTCTAATTTTTCTTTTGTTTTCCCTTTAATCTCTTCAATATGTTCATAAATTCCTTCTAAAGAATCATACTCTTGCAAAAGTTTTAAAGCTGTTTTTTCACCAATCCCTTTAACACCAGGAATATTATCAGAAGCATCTCCTGCTAAAGATTTCAAATCAATCATCTTAATTGGTAAAATTCCATAAGTTTCTTTAAAAGTTTCAGTATTAAAATGTACAAATCCAACTTGTTTTAAAAGTTTTACATCAACATCATGACTAATTAACTGCAACAAATCTTTATCACTAGAAATAATAGTAGCAATATATTCTGGATCGAAATCTACCATTTTTGCTAAAGTACCAATGATATCATCTGCTTCATATGGCTCTAACTCTAAATATTTAATCCCCATTGCATCTAATATTTTCCTAGCAATAGGCATCTGCTCTAAGAGTTCATTAGGTGTTGCCTGTCTACCCTCTTTATAAAAATCATATTTTTGTTTTCTAAAATTTTTCCCTATATCAAAAGCAACAGCAATATATTCTGGATTTTCTTCATGAATAATTTTATTCATCATAGATGTAAATCCATATAAAGCATTCGTTGGAAATCCTTTACTATTACGCATAATATTTCCGGTATAAGCCGTCGCATAAAAACTACGAAACATCAAATTATTTCCATCAACCAAAATAACTTTCTTCATTCTATCCACCTCTAAGTTTCTATCAAAATTATATCATACTTTCCTAAAAGAAAAAAGGTGGACCACGTTAATTCCTTTTAAGCCTTTCTAATACCAAAACATCTCTTTGATATTTTAAATGAGTATCATCTTCATAAACATCTTTTAAAGATTGAGCTTCTTTTAAATAAGTAATTTCATGCCCAAGTAATTTTGATAAAGTATTCTTAAGTTCCCAAATAAAATCAACAATATCTAAAAAATTACCTTTACTATAATACATCTCCTTAAGTTTTTGATTAGTATTTACAACATCTAAAAATAAACCATCTACTAAAAAATACATTACTTCTAAAGAAAGACCTTTTAAATTATTTCGAAGTGTTTCTTCATAATATCCATCGATTTTATGATATTCCAAAGTATCAATAATATAAATACGTGAACCAAGCAAAATATTATACATCATATCAAAACAAACAATTCCCTCACGAGTAATCTTCTTTATATCGGAAACTGCCCAATCAATACATTTTAAAAAGCGATTCAAAGAAATCTCAAGTGGATTTAATTGATATAAATTCCGAGCTTTTTTATAACTAGTAACATCTCCAATAACCTGTCCATTTAATAAAAGAACATCACTTGGAAAAACAAAAGTAGAAGATTTTACATGACGAAATTGCAAAATATCTTCCTTTGAAATCACTCCTTCATAATCATGATCAAAATAACTATGATAAATTTTATATGCTTTTTGTAAATTTTGATCTACATAAGTAACTCCTTGAGAACCTTGACCTAAATAATTTAAAGAATGAATAAAATCTTCTACTTCAAAATCAGAATGAAATGTCATCAAATCCCCTTCTTTAGGAAAATATAATATCACTCATAGGATTAGAAGTCAAATGAAAACCACTCGGGTTTAAGTGGTTCTTATAAAGATTCTTTCTTTTTCTTTTTTAAAACAATTTTCTTACTATTTTTAACATTCATTTGATAATTAACATCGGTTGCTAAAATACTATAACAAATAGATGCAATTGGAACACTGATAAGCATACCTACCACCCCTGCTAAACTAGCTCCAATAGTAACAGCAACAAAAACCCATATTCCTGGTAAACCAACAGACTTTCCTACAACTTTTGGATAAATCAAATTACCTTCAAATTGTTGTAAAATAAGAATAAAGATAATAAAGATGAGTGCTTTTACTGGACTAACCATAAAGATTAAAAAGGCTCCAACAATCGTTCCGATAAATGCTCCATAAACCGGAATCAAAGCAGTTACTCCAATTAAAACAGAAATCGTCGCTGCATAAGGAATTCCAAGAACAAGCATACCAATAAAACATAATATTCCAATAATGACTGCCTCTAAACATTGTCCACTAACAAAACTAGCACATATACGATTCGATAATTTTGCAATATCTTTAATTTTCTCTACTTTACTAGTAGGCAAATAAGCACGAAATACTTTATTTAATTGTCTTAATAATTTTTCTTTTTGAGCTAACAAATAAATAGAAAAAACAAAAGCAACCACAAAATTAACAACAACGCTAATAACATTCGTAGCAACCCCTAAAGTAACTTCTATAATTTGATCACTATTGTTTTTAATAAAATCAATCGCTACATCCCCAAAGTTTTTAACACCTTCTTCAATTTCTACAACAATATTTGGATCAATATTAAACTTATCTAACAAATCTTTAACATTCTCTTCATATTTTGGCATATTATCTACAAACAATAATGCAGTATTTTTAAGTTGCGGAATAATAAGTAAAAGTAGAATAATGATAAAAGTAAAAACAAAAGCTAAAGACAAAAGCAAACTAATCGTTCTCTTACTCTTATCAGTCATCTTTGATTTATTAAGTAACTTTCTTTCTATCAAATTAACTAAAATATTTAAAACAAACGCAATAACAATTCCAATAATAAAAGGCATTAATAACCGAATTAAAAATCCCAAAAAATTCCATATCTCTTTAATATGAATAAAAGCAAAGATTAAAATCACTGCAAACAAAATAATTTTTAATATTTCCTTTTTATTTTCTTTCGTAAACACAAAAATCACCTACCAATATTATAATATAAAACATAATAAAAAGGAATGCTTAAAAAGAAACATTCCGCTATATATAAATATTTAATTTAATGCGTTAATTTGTTTCATGCTTAAACCGGTTGCTTTGCTGATATTTTCTTTTGAAAGCCCCATTTGCAAAAGATTCTTAGCAGTCTTAATCTTTTCTTGATATTGGCCTTCTTCTTTGGCATATCTTTCTACATCATTTATTTTATCATAAACATCTCTGATTTCTTCATCATTTAAAAAATCTTCCATAAACTTTAGTGTTTGTTCCATTACTTCATCTCCCTCTGCTATTTTACTCATTTCTAACACATCCTTTGCTCCGATGAATCTTAGCCATTTAATAAATCTTTCCTCAGTATCATTATATACTTTTTTCTTTACTAAATCAAGTCGTATTAAATACATTTCTAAGCATTCATCTTCCAAGCTTTTTAAGTTTACTTTATTTATAAATCCATAATCATTTACTAACTCATTATTATCATGATAATTTTCATTTATAAAATTAAGTCCTATTACTTTCTTAGCATCTAAATATTTCTTGCCACGTTCTAGTTGACCTGAGAATATTCTTGTTATGTAAGATACGCTTTTGTTAAATTCTTCTTTTTGGAATTTTTGATACATTTCAAGAGAAAAGATCTTGTTTGAATTAGTAAAGATAAGAATATCTCCATAGAATACTTTTTTATTTCTACTTTTTCCAATCATTTCATATTGGGTATTTGCTTTTACCTTTAACGTTACTTTCTCTAGATTCATAAATTCCAAAAAAGAATTTAAGAAATCTTCTAATACTTCTTCCTTACTAAAAATATGCTTAAAACATAAATCATCGGTAAGAGGATAAAATATTTCTGTTTTCAATCGCATCACCTCTCTTTCTTTTTGATTTAATATCTATCATAGCACAAAGAAAGATGAAATCTTGTCGAACCGTGTCGAACGGCTTGAAAAAGTTTTGAAAATAAAAAGAAGTATTAATAATCTTCATTAATACTATCTATAAATTCCATTTGCTCGTCTACAACACTTTTAAGTCGCCTTTTAAATACAACCACTCTTCGCTTTAAAGTTTCCGCATCTTGTTCAATTTTATCAGCTTTTAACAAAGCATCATTAACGATCCTGGATGCATTTCTCCGAGCATCTTCAATCACGCCCTTTGCTTCATCTCTAGCAACTCTCTTAATTTGATTAGAAGCATCTTCTGCCACTACTAAAGCTCGATTGAGAGTATTTTCCATGTTTTGATATTTTCCTAATTCTTTTTTCAAATTTTCAATTTCTTCATCCTGTTTTTTTAATTTAGCTAACATAGATTCATACTCTTGTGTTACTTCATTGACAAAATGATTCACTTCAATTTTATTATAACCACTAATACTTGTATTAAACTTTCTCAAAAAGTGCTCACCACCTAGACAAACATATACTTTTTATTTTACCATTCTTCTTCTACATCTGCTTTATTTTTTTCAGATTCATCAGATATTTTACCTTGAACATTAACATTTTTTGGTGTACATAAATAAATACCAACACCAATCTTTTGCATCGTTCCACCAATTGCATAAATACAACCACTTAAAAAATCTATAATTCTCTTCGCTTGATCAGAAGTAACTCTCTTTAAATTAACAACCACACTATTACGATTCTTTAAATGATCAGCAATTTGTTGTGATTCTGAATAAGCACGAGGTTCTAATAAAATCATTTTATTACCAGATTTATCTGCTTCTGCTAAAGCATCTGCCTCACTTATATTATAGAATTCATCTTCTGTTCCAGTTAAAGATTCATCATCATCTACATCTTTAAAAAGATTCTTTATTTTACCTAGAGCCATTATGCACTCCTCCTATTATTAAATTACTCTTTAATTCTATCAAAAATTTATGAATAATGCAATACTTCAATAAAAAAAAGTTCAAATTATAGATATTCCATAATCTGAACATTTTGAGCTAACTTATCAACTAAATCTTTTTGATCATATTTATTAAATATCTCTACAAAGTTACTATTATCCATTAAAAACATATCATGATAATGAACAAAAATATCAATCAAATTGGTAACACCCATATCATTTAAGTATTCTAAATTCTTAGATACTAATTTCTTATGTGCTTCTAATTCTTTAATTAAGGCACTTGTTGAATTTTCTTTAACAGCTTCAATATCTTCTTTTTTAAATCCAAATTTTTCTAAAAATTTCATGCCAACCCTCTTCCTTCATTCATGCTTCTTTCCTCGGGAAAAGCACTTAAAACAAGATCTTTAACACTTTCCATTTCTGGTGTTACATCCATTCCATCAAACATAACCCCTGAAATTACATCACTAAGTGGTAAGAAACGATATTCTTTACGAAGGATTGCATCAACTACCTTTTTTGTAATATTATTTACAACAATTGGTAAATATTCATTCGTTGGATTTTGTAAAATCAAATAATTTAAATTTTTAATAATTTGATTATACACTTGTTGATCTTCAGCATCCATTTTGTTAGCAACATCTTCATTTATAGAATGATTCTTTTCCTCTATAGGACCTACTTCTTGAGCAGTTTTAATCATATTCATTGGCTTATGTGCAGTATATTCGGCAAAAGCTTCTGGTCTTTCTAATTCTTTAATGAAAGTATGATCTTCATATAGATAAGGAAAATCATTATTTCTACAAAATTTAACTCTTTCTAAAAATGCTCTTTTAAAAGAAGCAGGTCTAAGATTCGCAGCAAACTCATCTTTTAATCCTAATTCATCAATTTCGGTTAAAACCTTACCAAGTTCTGCAAATTCCTTTTCATTCATTGTAAAAATCTTCAAAAACTCTCCTGGAACGACATCCATAGAATATCCATGACTAACAAATTCTTGTTTTACTCTCTTTGCTATATCAGAATTTGCAATATACATATCCATTAAATATTTGGTAATTAATACTCCTTCTTCTGTTTTAATACCTAAATCCATAAAATCTTTAAATTTCATTTTATAAACCTCCCTAATAAGCCATCAAAGGCACTTTCTTTGGATCAAGTCCACTATTTTGAAGTAACAAAATTGCTTTATCTAAATTTTTATAATCATATTTTGTAAGTACAGTAGGATTTAAGTAAATATCTAGAGCACTCTTACCAATTCTAAGTAAGCGATCCATCTTAGCTTCTAATTCTTTATCATATAGTAAATTAATATGATCAACAAATATATCTAAGCTAAGATCATTTTCTTTAAAAATATTAACATTTCGACGTATTACTTTTTCATTAAAATGTTCTAATATTTGATCTAGGTCACTCGTTGTATAATCTAAGTAATCAAGTCCAATTTCATTAAATAAATCAATCAAATCTTCTCGATCAAACTTCTTTTCTTCTTGGATAGGTTGTGGCTTAACTTCTTCTACTTGTACCTTTACTGGTTCTTCTTTAATTTCTTCAACTGGCGCTTCTTCCACCTTAGGTGCTACTTCTTCTTGACTCTTTGCTTCTTGCATTACTTCACTAATACTTTTCTTTTCTGATTCTTTAATTTTAGCATCATAATCATATAAAGCATCTTCTGGGAACATAAGAATCTTTGCAGCTTCCCTAGTTTCTTCTTCAGACAAATCAAATTGTTCTAAAAGTGAAGTAATAGAATCTCTTGTAATATTAATATTACCAGCTAAAGCAAGTTCAAAGTATTCATTTAATTTCTCTTGATTAGCAATCGCTGCATCTTTACGAATACCAATTTCTTCAATTGTTGTAATCGCACTATTCATTTCTTCTTCTACTTTTACTAATTCTTCTTGACTAGCCTTAATATCTTCATTTACCTTTTCAATCGTTTCTGGTAAATTTTCATCAAGTTTTTGAAGTAAAGCTTCTGGATCAAAATTAATATGTAAACGGTCAATAACAGTTTCATAAGCACTCTTATCAATTCCCTTTAACAAATCCATTAATTTTTTACCTTGTTCACTTAAATTCTTGCTATCACTTTCAAGTCCAGCAATTTTCTCTTGTAAAGCACCCTTTTCTTTTGTTGTTCTTTCTTTTGTTTCTTCTGCTTTAGCATGAGCACTTTCCATTTCTTTAAATACCACACTATCACTGCCACGTAGATTATATAACTTATCAAGAAGTCTTGTAACTTCTGGAGATAATATTTTCATAATCAACACTCCTTATTCTATAAACAATTATAGCAAACCCTAAACAAATTGTAAACCACTTTTTAACAAAACTTAAATCACAAATTTAAACATTTCTAAAAAATAACCATTTCCAAAAGAAAGAATATAATACATTGGAATATATAAAGGAGGAATATATTTTGAAAAAGAAAATAATTATCATTTTGATTGCCATCATCCTAATCGTTGTAATTGCTCTTACTACTCTAAAAATAACAAACAAAAAAGAGACAAGCGAAAACTTAACTACCATAAAACTAGCCGAAGTAACGCATAGTGTTTTTTATGCTCCCATGTATGTTGCAATCGAAAATGGTTATTTTGAAGAAGAAGGAATTAAAATAGATTTAATACTCACAAGTGGTGCTGATAAAGTAAGTGCAGCCGTTCTATCAAACACGGTCGACGTCGGTTTTGCTGGTACAGAATCATCTATTTACATTTATGCAGGTGGTGAAGAAGATTATCTCGTAACTTTTGCCGGACTTACCAAAAGAGATGGACAATTTATTCTTACTAGAGATTGTAGTAAAGATTTTGAACTAACCGATCTTTATGGAAGCGAAATTCTAGTAGGAAGAGCCGGAGGAATGCCTGCCGTAAATTTCTTAAATGCCATGAAAAATGCCAACATTGATGTAAGTAAAATAAATGTAAACTACTCCATTGATTTTGCCTCTTTATCTGGATCATTTATTGGAGGTATCGGTGATTATGTCAATTTATTTGAACCAACTGCCACAACAGTTGTAAATGTATCAGATGCTTGTATTGTAGAATCGATTGGTAGACTATCAGGTGAAGTACCTTATACTGCCTTTTATGCTCGTAAAAGTTATTTAGAAGAAAATACCGAATTATTAAAAGGATTTACAAGAGCAATTAAAAAAGGATTAGAATTTGTTTTAGAAAATAATAGTACAACTACTGCCGAAGTAATTCTACCTCAATTTCCAGATAGTGCCTTAAATGATATTATTACCATTATTGATAATTACAAAAAATATGATTCATGGTTATCTAGCCCCTATATTAGTGAAGAAAGTTTTAATAATTTACAAGATATGTTAATTGATAATAATCTTCTAGAAGAAAAAGTCCCTTATAGCGCTCTCATCCATAACTTAGATGAATAAACTATTAAGTGTTAAAAACTTAAACAAAGTATATTACAATAAAAAAGAAGAAACAGAAGCTATAAAGGATATATCGTTTGATTTATACGAAGGTGAATTTATATCAATTGTAGGTCCATCTGGCTGTGGTAAATCTACCCTTTTAAATATCTTAACGGGTATGGATCATTTAACCAAAGGAACCATTGACTTAAAAGAAAATTTAAAACTAGGTTACATGCTTCAAAGCGATTCCATGTTAGAATGGAAAAAAGTAATCGATAATGCTCTTTTAGGATTAGAAATCAAAAGAGAAAAAACAGAAGAAAACAAAAATTATGTAAAAGGATTATTTCAAAAATATGGTTTATCCGACTTTCTAGATAAGTATCCTAAAGAACTATCTGGAGGCATGAGAGAAAGAGTTGCCTTAATCCGTACTCTAGCATTAAAACCAGACATTCTCATATTAGATGAGCCATTTTCCAAATTAGATTATCAATCAAGATTAAAAGTAAGTGATGATGTTTATAAAATAATGAAAGAAGAAGGAAAAACAGCTTTAATGGTGACGCACGATATTTCAGAAGCAATCAGCATTTCAGATCGCGTAATTGTTTTAAGTGACCGTCCCTGTACAATAAAAAACATTTATAAAATAAAAAGAGAAAAAGAAGGAACACCAATTGAAAACAGAAAAGATAAATATTTTGCTTACTATTATGATTGTATCTGGAAGGATCTAGCTTACCATGAGTGAAGAACATATCCATTATTTAAAAAAAATAAGAAAAGAAAAAATCATTGTATTTACCAGCCAAATAACAATATTAATTGGTTTTATTCTATTATGGGAAATATTAAGCAAATATAAAATCATTAATCCATTCATCTTTTCTTCTCCCACTAGAATTTTAACAACCATAAAAAATCTATATCTAAACTATGATCTAATTAGTCATATCCTAACTACTTTATACGAAACTTTAATAGCTTTTTTACTAGGTATCACCCTAAGTTTTATCTTTGCGGTAATTCTTTATGAATTTAAAATATTAAACAAAATCATTGATCCTTATTTAACTATGCTAAACAGTCTTCCAAAAGTAGCATTAGGGCCACTAATAATTATCATTTCTGGAGCTAGTTCAAAATCTATTATTGTGATGGCTTTATTAATCAATTTAATTGTTGGTATCATGACCATTTACAACGGCTTTAACAATATTGATCCTGATTTAAAAAAACTATTTCAAACCTTCCATGCATCTAGAATGGACATATTACTAAAGCTTACCATCCCAGCCTCTTATAAAACAATTATATCAAGCCTAAAACTAAATATATCAATGACTTTAATCGGCGTAATCATGGGTGAATTCTTAGTAAGTAGAAAAGGACTTGGCTATTTAATCATATATGGAACACAAGTATTTAATTTAGATATGGTAATGAGTGGAATCATCATACTAATAATTATATCTTTTATTCTCTACAAAATCATCACTTATATCGAAAAAAAATTATTAAAATAAAGACTGTCATATTTATTTTCTGACAGTCTTTTCACATTCTTAAAAATTAACACAAAAAATATTCTGCAAATCTCTGCGAAAAGTTCTGCAAATCTCTGCAAAAAAATTATTTTTTTAAGATCCATATAGGCTTTGAATCAGAACCTATATTTTCAATTCTATTTTCTTTTTTCAGCATTGCTAACAAATAACGAACTCTATTATTTTTATTCTTTTCTGTCATATTTACAGGTAATTTTGGATATATTAATTTATTAATATCATCTCTATTGGCTTTTTCAAATTTTTCTATATAAGTTATAATATAATCCTTATAATATGAGTTATCTAATCCTTTATTATCTATATACTCATCTTTTTTATTGGTTATTTTAGCTATATCTGATGATATATAAATATTAGGATATCTACCTTCTATTAAATTATCTTTTCTTAAATAGTCACTTTGTTCTTTTGTTATTTCATATCCTTTTTGAACTCTATCTAAAAGCATTACTTTTTCAATATCTAAATTAGTTTTTTCAAATAATATTTTACTATATTTTTCATCTATTATTTTTCCATATAAAGTTACTTTAACTCTATTATCAACGCTTAAGTCATAATCAGGCATTGGAAAAAACTTTCTTTTTTGAATATCGTAAATTCTTCTTATTCCACTTCCAACAGTATCAATCATATTTAAATTTACCATTGCATTTGCTAAAAATTGATTTTTATAATATGGTGATGAAAAACCATCTTTTAAAACATTTTCAACCGTTTCAGGAATAAAATTACCTTCGTTTGTAATAATTAATTTATCTTTATATTCCATAACATTAATATTTCCATGAAGCCTGTAATCCTGATGAACAATACAATTATTAATTAACTCACGTAAAATATAATTATCATATTGATCTACTTCATTTGGAAATAAAGTATTTTCATTGACTATATATCTATATCTTAAATTTCTAATCTTAGATTTTAATTTTTCTACATTTACAATAAATGGAATACCAAAATGTTCATAATCAACAACATTTATTTCATCATATAATTTCCACGTCATTTTAGGATTATATCCATTCATTAAATAATCGTCTTCATTTTTTCCTAAAAGCAGCATACAAGCCATAGTAATTTTCCCATTTAAAGTAAGTTTTATTTTATTTAAAAAATCCATATCAGATATACTATCAACTTCATTTGCTACTTCTTTTCCTTCATATTTTTTCTTAAATTGTTCACGTGCTAATTTGATTGCTTCTTTATCAATATTTTCAATCGTTGCTTCGTAAATTATTTGTCTAGACCAATCATAATTTGCAGTTGCTTTTATTTGTTCTATTTTATTTGATGCAAGTGGCACAAGAGATTCTCCAGTTCTACCATAAGCAAAACCTTTCCAATTAATAGGCACTCCAGAGGCCGCAGGTACTTGAAACATAATAACTCTTTTGTCGTCTTTGTAAATTGAATATATTTCAATAAAAGTTATATTATCAGTAGTATTATCTGCTATTTGCTTTTTTACTTTATTAAAATTATCATCATTATAAAAATTAGTTCCTACAATATCATGAGTTTTATCATCAACGCCAAAAATAATCCAAGAATATTGCTTATTCTTTAAATTTGCTTCATTTCCAAGTGCAGAAAAATATTTACCCAATAAATCTATATCAAAATCTTTTTTAGCATGCTTGAACTCTATACATTCATTTTCTTCGCTTGCTAATAATTCGTCTAATATATCTAAAAGTTCATCATTATTTTTATACAAGTAAATCACCAACTTTCTAATAATATTTTATCGCATTACCCACACTTTTGTATCTATAAATAAATTCTAATACCATTACTTTTTAATATGCTTTTCGTTCATTCTCTATCCTTCAAAAGTTTAATTATTGCTTTTTAAGTCATTATAAATACAAAATACAGCATATAAAGGAACAGATTTAATATTATTTTCAAATCCAAAATTTTTTGTACTAATTCTAATTCCATATAAAGGCTCATATTTGCTCATATACTCTCTCAAACTTTTACGATTTACTCTTCTTCCACTTTTAACTTCAACTGGTATCACATTTCCATTGATTTTAATTAAAAAATCAATTTCATATTGTTTAAATTGATAATAATAAAGTTCCTTTGCTTTAGAATAGAATTCACAAGCTACGTAATTTTCTGATAGCACTCCTCTATACATTTCGTTCATATCAAAAAGAATTTCTTGATAATCAATATTGGCTAAGCTTCTAAGTATTCCTACATCACTTAAATATAATTTAAATTTATCTTGATCAAGAAAGGCTTTTAAAGGAGATTCTGGCTTAGATACTAAATCACATTTCAGAACCATTCCACTAGCATCTAACCAATCCAAACTGCTTTCATATCTTACTCTTCTAGCATCCTTATCAACCAAACTAAACTTAAAAGTATTATTTTCTCTAGCTAACTCTTTTGGAATTGCATGATAAATTTTACTATTCTTAATACTTTCAGTATTTTCTGTATATTTATTCATATCAGCTAAATAAGAAGTAATAATATCATCTTGAATAGAAAAAGTTACATCAGCAATAGATTTATTTTTCGAAATATAATCTGAAATAACCGCTGGCATTCCTCCTAATATTAAATATTTTTTATATAAATCTAAAGCTTTTTCATGAATAGCTTCTAATAAAGGAGTATCCTCTAAATAGTGCTTTTTAATCTCTGTAATAAGTTGATCTTCACCACTAGCCATTAAAAATTCTTCAAAATCCATAGGATATAAATATTGAATTAAAACTTTACCAACCGGAAAAGAAGAAGCAAAACGATGAATTTTAACTCCAAGTAAAGAACCAGCACACACAATTTTATAAGGTTTACTACTTTCGCAAAAATATTTAAGCGAAGTAATTGCCCTTTCATTAACTTGAATTTCATCTAAAAAAATAACGGTATTCTCTACATCAAAATCAACATTTTTTAAAATTCTAATACTTTCAATAATTTCTTCCGGATCTATGGTCTGAGTAAAAATATCAGATATATTATTTTCTTTTTCTAAATTAATATAAATATAATGCTCAAAATTGGTTCTACAAAATTCGTCTAAAATATAAGTTTTACCAGTCTGTCTTGCTCCAATTAACATGAGTGGCTTCCAAAAATTTTGTTTCCATAACTTTAATTCATTCATTATTTTTCTATTCATATTTTCACCTTCCAAGCAAATTATACCAAAAAACGTACAAATTGTCCATATTTATCTTAGTTTTTTGTACATTTTGCACGTTTTTAGCATTTTACTTCAATAAAAAGTCAATGCTTCCTTTTCCGTTCTCACTAATTATAGTTGCATAAGCCCCATTAATAATAGTCATTCTAGGAGGAACATGCCCAAAATCAGCATCCATAATAATAGGAATTGATAGAGAAGAAAGTACTCTTTTTACAGCATCATAAATACTCATACCAAAATTACTGGCAAAAGTTGCACTTCTTCCAAAAATAACAGCATTCGTATAACGAAACCATCCATTATCTTTAAATTTCCACAAAGTACGAACTAAATCTTCACATGATAATTCACAATTATCAAAATACCAAATAAAGCCATCTTCTTTATATTTCTCTAAAAATTCTTTAGTTTTATCAAAACGTGTTCCAAAAAGCTCAGTTAAAATATCAATGCAACCACCAATCATTCTACCTGATACTTGAACTTTTTCTTCTCCGTTTAAATTTCTCCAACATACAGGAGTATCCAAATGATACCCTTCCGTACCAGTAATATTTTCACCGCACTCTTTCTCATACATAGGAAAACTGTTTTGTTTAACATTCTTCCCCTCTAAAATTTGGTAATTGCAAGTAATAGACTTATGCCAAACATCCATACCAAATCCTGCAAAATTATGTCCATAAATCGTCGCAATATCATAATTAGTCGTAATAGTAAACAAAAGTCCCGTTGGATCAGAATACCCTTGCAACCATTTTACATTTTCTAAAACCAGTGAAAAATCAAAATAAGGCAACATTTCAAGTAAGAACTCACCACCAGTAGCTAAAATAATTGCTTTTACTTCATCATTTTGATACAAACTTGCTAATTCGCATGCTCTTGTTTTGGCATCAGTACTCGCATAATCTTCATTACAACGTACATATTTGGTTTCTAAAACCGAATAACCCAAATCTTCAAATTTCTTGATTGCCAAATTTAAAGCATTTACTTTTTCTTTTCTAGTAATCCCATTTGACGGTGCACAAACCCCAATCGTATCTCCAGGCTTTATAAATTTTGGATAAATCATATCATCACTTCCTAACAACATTTTATCATTCTTGATCAAAAAAAAGCAAGAATTTCATATTCTTACTTTTAAGCTTTACTAACTTGATAAACTTCAACTTCAACTGGTGTTTCTTGACCAAATAAATCAATTAAAACATTTAAACGATTATTTTCTAAATCAATTGAATCAACTTTACCCATCATACCTTTAAATGGACCATCGATAATGCTAACTTTATCACCAATAGCCATTTCTGATTCAATATTAACACGACTCATACCCATACCAGCTAAAATCTTATCGATTTCGGAAGGAAGTAATGGCGTAGGTTTTGCCCCCTTACCACTAGAACCAATAAATCCTGTAACACCAGGAGTATTACGAACAATGTACCAAGCTTCATCACTCATAATCATTTCAACAAGTACATAACCTGGAAACATTTTCTTTTTCTTTTCTTTCTTTTGTCCGTCTTTTACTTCCACTTCCGTTGTTTCTGGAACAATTACTCGAAAGATATAATCTTGCATTCCCATTGATTCAGTTCTAGCTTCTAGTTTTTCTTTTACTTTTGATTCATGACCAGAATAAGTATTAACAACATACCACTCTTTTTCCATTAATTAAAAGCCCCCTTTATAACAGACATAAGTAAACTAAGTAATACAAAGAATAATACTAAAATAATGATAAAAACTAAAGTTGCAATCGTATACTTTAAAACCTCTTTTTTAGTAGGCCACTTTACTTTGGAAAGTTCATTTCTAACTCCTGCAAAAAAAGATTCTTTCTTTACTTTTTTACTATTTTTTTCTTTACTCTTCTTAACATCTGTACTTTTTTTAGTACCCTTTTTTTCTTTTTTAACTTCTTTTTCTTCCATTTTTTTTGCCATAATGTTTCCCCTCTAAATTAAAGTATTTAAAAAAACACTTCCGTGTTCATCTATAATTTACCACAAACAAATACAAAAATCAAGTAAAAATACACTTTTTCTATCGATCAAGCAAATATCCTGAAACAAGACCGATAACAAATAAAAGAAACAAAAACAAATTCATCACATTACACACATTTAAAAACAATAAAAATAAAGAACAAATCGAAAAGGCAAAAACAACAACATTCGTCTCTTCCTTCCATCTCCTAAGAAAATAATACATAAGTAAACATGTCAAAATAACCCCTATTCCAAGTCCTAAAAGATAAAGAAAAAATAAAAGTGAATTAGGATTTCCTAAAATAGTTAAAACAAACGAATAAGAACCAAGCATCATAAAAATAGCAGTCCCACTAATACCAGGCACAATCGACGTAACCGCATCTATTACCCCCAAAAAGACAACATATAAATAATGAATAAAATGATTTTGAAAAACATAAAGATTCGGATTTTGTAAAAAAGGAAGAAAAAACATGAGTAAAAGAGCAAAGAAAAAAATATATTTATTTTTTCCATGAAAAGAAACACTTTTCTCAAAACGCAAAACGGTACCCATAATTAATCCTAAAAATAAATAAATTGTTTCTTCATAATAATGATTGAGTAAAAACAAAATAACTTTACTAAATAATACAATTGCTAAAAAAAGTCCAATCCCAAAATTTAAAAGTAACAAAAAATGATGTTTCTTATCATCAAAAAATCTAGTAACCGCTTCCATTAAATCTTCATAAATCCCCATAAACATAGCAAGCATAGCCCCACTAACACCAGGTATAATTTTACCAATACCAACAATAAAACCTTGTAAGATTAATTTTATTTTCATATGCTTCTCCACTTAATCATATGAAAAAAGATCAGTTTTTAAACCAATCTTTTAAAAAGCTACCATAACAAATTCAGCAATACATAACAAAATAGTAATAATATTTAATACAAGTCCTGCCGTATTAGAGCCATTCTTTATTTTTCCCCTACTACTAATAGCTAAACAAAAGCCAATAATAGAAAGTACTGCTGGAACAAATATAACCATAATTGCCATGACCATAAGTTCATCATTATAAGTATAAGAAATATACTCATGAACTAAATGACTAACATTTACATAAGTAGAAATACTAACAGCAATAAAGAAAGCAATAATTCCTGCAATAATAGCTAAAATACCTAAAACCATACTAGCAGTAGCAGCCCCACTTCCAGGTACAGATTGTACTACCACAGAATTATTATTCGTTATACTTTCCTCTTTTCCATTTAAAGCATAACCACAATTCGCACAAAAGCGAGCATTCTCTTCTACTTTTGTTCCACAATTTGAACAATACATACATACTTCAACTCCTCTATTAAAAATATATCATACCAACCTAAAAAATACAATCAAATAAAAACAATTTCTATACAATTTTCTATGCATTACAAAAAATATCACATAAAAAAAGAAGACTAACAGCATCTTCTTTCATAAACATTTTGTACATCATTTTCTTCGCAACAAGAATAAGCTGGCATATAAGTATGACGATAAATATGATGATTAATAATTCTTGTATTGCAAGGTATAATATGAGGAACTTCATGACAGATATAACGATGACATACCGTCTCTTGTGGACACTCCCATACCGGTGGGCAAAGGGCTCCTGGAATATTTTCACCCATCATACAACCCATTCCTACATCACATGCTTCTGGATAAACATCTTTATCTTCCCATTTCATTTGATATCCATCTTTCTTTGTTGCATCACAATTGCGATTATTATTTATTTTCAAGATAATCACTTTCCCTTTCTAGTTTATCTTATGAAAGAATAGGAAACGTGTCTAGGTATTTATCCTAAATTTTCTTTTTATTTGTTAAAAAATAATTAAAGAAAAAGATAAGTACATTAATAAGTATTCCATAATAAACAGAACTTATTAAAACGAGAAAAGCAAACAAAGTTAAAGTTTCATTAGGAAGGATAATAATTAAAAGAATGGGAGCAAATATTCCTAAAACCAAATTTAAAATTCCCACATAGTAAATATATTTTTTTGCTTTCATATCTAGTTTCTGAAACAAGAATCGGATGATTAAATAAAAGAGGATTGCTACTAAAAACAAGCCTATAAAGTGAAGCAATAATTCTAAAATTTTATTATTAATGGGAATAAGCCCAATAAGTACCATAAAAAAGGTATAAAAGATAAATTCAAAAATAGCAGATAACGCAATAATAAACTTCTTCATATTTCTCCTTAAAATGGCATCTTCATATTACCACTACTAAGTTTCTTCATCATATCTTTCATAGATTCGAATTGCTTTAATAACCGATTTACTTCTTCAACGCTTCGTCCACTACCCTGAGCAATTCTCTGTTTACGACTTGCTTTTAAAATTTCTGGATTTTTTCGTTCTTTTGGTGTCATGGAACTAATAATAGCCTCAACATGAGCAAGCTGTTTTGGATCAATATTTACATTATTAAGTCCCATCTTTCTAGCACCAGGAAGCATTTTCAAAATATTTTCTAAAGGGCCTAATTTTTTAATTTGTTTTAAATTTGTTAAAAAATCTTCCAAATCATATTTTCCTTTACGCATTTTAGCAACTTGACTTTTAGCATCATCTTCACTAATTAGTCCTTCTACTTTTTCAGCAATCCCTAAAATATCACCCATATCCAAAATACGTTCTGCCATTCGATCCGGATAAAATTCTCTAAGTCCATCCATCTTTTCGGAATCTCCGACAAACTTGATTGGAATATGGGTAAGATGCCTAACAGACAAAGCAACTCCACCTTTAGTATTACCATCTAACTTCGTTAAAATAGTTCCTGTTAATTTTAATTTATCATTAAAACCAGTAATAACATTAATCGCATCTTGTCCCATCATTGCATCAATAACTAAAATAGTCTCATCAATTTTAAAAGACTTACAAATATCTTCTAACTCTTGCATTAATGCTTCATCAATTTGCAAACGTCCAGCAGTATCGATAATAATATAATCAAGCCCATTTTCTTTTGCATAATTAAGAGCTTCTTCTACAATTAAAACCGGACTTATTTTTCCTTTTGTAAATACCGGAACATCAAGACTTTTACCAATTTCCATTAATTGTTCAATAGCAGCAGGACGATAAATATCACATGCAACTAAAAGTGGCTTTTTATGATATTTCTTCCTAACATAATTAGCAAGCTTTCCAGCAGTCGTTGTTTTACCACTTCCCTGTAGGCCACAAAGCATCAAAATCGTCATACCATTATTAACTTTTAAAGGTTCATATTCTCCACCTAAAAGTTCAATTAATTCATCTTTAACTAACTTAATAAATAATTCATCTGGCTTAAGACTCTTGGAAACATCTAATCCCAATGCTTTTTCTTTTACATGACCGACAAATTCTTTAACAACTTGATAATTAACATCTGCTTCAAGTAAAGCTAGTCTAATTTCTCTCATTGCATCACTAATATTTTCTTCCGTAATCGTACCCATTCCCTGGATATTCTTAATCGCTTTACTAATTCGATCTCCCATATATTCAAACATGATATCACTCTCCAGTAAAAATATTTTACCATAGAAAAAGGCTAACTTCAACCTTAGCCTAATGTCGTATTTCTAATATGATCAATAAAATCTCTCATAATTGTTAGATAATTTTCATTATTATTTGCTTCTTCATCTGTAAGAGTATACATAGTATCCACCATAATAATATTCGCATCATATTCACTTTCTAAAGAATTAATAAAATCCGTTTTCGTATCGGTATCACACAAATAAAAATCCGTATAAGTTCCTTCGTCAAACGCCTCTCTTACAGCATCTCCATTATTACTCTCATCAAGAATAATAACATCAAATCCATAATTCTTTAAAAAAGCAAGTTTACTACTAGATACCACTAAAGTAGGATTTCCATCACTTCTCGCTTCCGTTGCAACACTTCTTAGTTCTGCATCCATAAAAGATAAAGTAACTTCTAATTCCTCATATTTTTCTTCAATACTTTCTACTAATACCGTACTCGTTGTATAATCAATTAAATTATTACGAATATTTTTAGCTAACATCAAGAAATTATTAGGACTTAACCATAACTCTTCAATAGCATATTCATAATTAAGACCATAAGAAACATCAATTAAAAGCAACTTAGGATTCTGATTTAAAAATTCTCTAGCAAGTTTTTTTTCTTCAGTAAGTCCATTATAAACAAATAAATTTCCTTTACTATAATTCTCTACTTGTCGATCTGTAAGTTCATAACTAGCTACATCTGCCCCATGTGGATAAATGCTATTAACAGTGCTATCATCTCCATATAAATAACTAGTCAAATATTCAATCGGATAAATCGTAGTATAAGTATTACCAGTATTTAAGCTACCCTCAGAACATCCTGATAAACCCAACATAAACAAACATACCAATAACAATTTAAAATATTTCTTCATTTATTAGTCCTCCATGACTATTATTATTTTAAATTATTTTTATAAATAAATCAATAGCATTTATTCCTTAACGCATGAGAAGCTCATTTAATTCATCTTCCTTATTTTTAATTTTTTCTAATATTTCTTGATATTTTTCTGGATTTGTATAAACTTCTTCTAAATAAAGCTGTTCATTTAAATCATGAAGTTCTTTTTCTAATTTTGTAATCTTTTTGTTTATAGCATCCGTATTTTTATTTTTAGATTGTTTCTTCTTTTCTTTTTTTACAACTTTTTCTTCTTTTATCTCCATATTTTCTTTTTTCTTTTCCAAATAAGATTCATAATCATAGTCATAATAAGTAACTTGATGAT
This sequence comes from uncultured Bacilli bacterium, assembly GCA_944358165.1. Classification (GTDB taxonomy): domain Bacteria; phylum Bacillota_I; class Bacilli_A; order RF39; family UBA660; genus Caccenecus. The sequence continues at coordinate 29,631 of CALVQS010000004.1, forward strand.
GATCAAAATCTAAAATAGAATCAGCCATCTTTTTAATAAAATACCTGTCATGAGATACAAAAAGAATCGTCCCAGGATAACTTGCTAAAACATCTTCTAACTTTTCTTTCGACAAAATATCTAAATGATTGGTAGGTTCATCTAAAATCAAAAAGTTAGCTTCCCTATAAACCACTTCACACAAAGCAAGACGCACCTTTTCTCCACCAGATAATACTTCTATTTTTTTATCGATATCTTCTTTAAAAAAGAGAAAACTAGCTAAGGCAGAACGGATTTCAAAATCATTTTTAAAAGGAAACTTCTCTTGAAACTCTTCATAAACGGTTAATTGAGCATTTAATTGCAAAAAATTTTGATCAAAATAAGCAACTTGAACATGAAAACCAAATTCGAAATTTCCAGAAAGCGCTGGTATTAGTCCCACAATGGTTTTTAACAAGGTAGACTTTCCTGTACCGTTTTGCCCAACAATTCCCAGTCTTCTTCCCTTACTTAAAGAAAAATTTGCTTCGCCAAGTACCTTATCATAACCAAATTGTAAATGATTCACATTTAAAACGACTTTCCCACTTTCCTGAAAATTAGAAAAACGATAATGAAAAGTACGATAATCTTCCTCTTTAGGAGCGCGAGTCTTAGAAAGTTTCTCAATTTGTTTTAATTTTGACATAGCCATCCGTGCCTTTGATGGCTTATAACGAAACCTCTCGACAATTCGCTCTAAACGCTCAATTTCCTTTTGAACTCGCACGTAATTATTAAGTTCAATTTCCCTTCGTTTCTTTTTTTCTCTTTCATAGTATTCATAATTACCATGATAAACTTGAACTTCACCAAATTCAATTTCATAAATTTTATTTACTACTCGATTTAAAAACATCCGATCATGACTAACAACGACAAAAGTTTTTGGATAATTTCTTAAATATTCTTCTAACCACAAAACACCTGCAATATCAAGGTGATTCGTCGGTTCATCTAACAAAAGCAAATCAGGTTTACTAAGAACCAGTTTAATAAAACAAATTTTGGTTTGTTCCCCACCTGAAAAAGAAGAAATAGGTCTTTCTAAATCGTCTTCCGTAAATCCATTTTTAGTTAAAGCCATCAAATATTCCTTTTTATATTCATATCCACCCATATTTTTAAAAGTATCTTCCAGTTCCACATACCTATTAGCATCCTCTAGTGAAGAAGTACCAGACTCTAACTTTTCTTCTAATTTTTTTATTTTGGCATAAACATCAAGAATTGGCTGATAAACTTCTAATATTTCATCTAATAAAGTATGCTTGGAGAATAAACCTTCATTTTGCTTTAAATATCCAACTTTAAAATCATTCGAAGACATAATCCCAAATTTTTCTTCCGCTACACCACTCTCAAATAGATCTGGATGAATGATTGCCTTTAAAAGTGTTGACTTTCCTGCTCCATTCCGTCCGACAATACCAATATGTTCATGATCTTTAATTTCCATATTGACACTTTCTAATATGGATTCATTATTTATAGAAACTGCTCCATTTACTACTTTAAAATACATTTTAATTCCCTCTTTAAAATTATTGTACTAAAATTTATATAGAAAATCTACCAAAAAAGTCCTTTAATTGCATCAAATAGACCAGTAAGCCCTTTCGTCATAACTTCACTAATCCCATTCGTAATTTTATTTCCAATTCGTGTAACACTATTAGAATAATCTACACTATCATCTTCTAGATAGTCTTTAATATCCACCACTTCTCCATTTTCTACATCACTTTCAAACTTTTCCATAGCTTCTTTCGTTAAAACTGCTTTATTCCCCATTCTTGTCTCATAATAACCAGATTCATAAGCAATTAAAAGAGCTGTAAAAACAAGAAAAAAGGCAAATAAAATTCGAAAAAAATACTTACTTTTTTTACTCTTCTTCATTTTGTTCCTCCTTTATATAAGTAGCAATGACCTCGGCAAGAATTTTTAGACTTCGTGTTACTTCATCAATCGTATTATGAACTCCCCCTACTTGAATAAGTAAAGTATAGTGAGAAAAATCCTGATTATAAACACCTTGATATCCACTTCCTCCTCTAAGAGATACTCCTCGTGATAAAGTAGGACTTGTCTTTTCTAAAAGTGCATTTAACTTTTGAGCAAAAAAAGCATTATCCTGATAATTCCCATAATCGGTACCAACTACAAATAGAATTTTGGCATATACAACATCATCAATCACCACTGTAGTAGCCTCTCTATCATAATCAGATACTTGCAAGTCAAAAAAGTATTTTAAACTTTTTGTCTCATTACTATTTTCTTCTAAAAGAATTCTAGAGGCTGCATAACTATTGGTATAAGGAATATCATGTTCTTTAGCAACTTTAACAACACTTGCCTCTTCCACAATACTTCCAATATTCTCATCTTCCAAATATTCACTTAAAATAAAACTTGCTTGAGTAACATAAGAAGCGATACTATAACTATGAAAAGAATTACTTTTATATTGATCGGTCTGAAAAGTATTATATAAATAAACCACTTGATCATAATCTTCCACATAAATATCTTTTAAAGAATAATTCGTATCCATTACCATTTCACTAGAATCATATGGAAAACCAAAACTATTATAATAAAGAGCATTTGTATCCAAAAAAGAATCCGTAAAAGAGCCAAAACTATTGCGAACAAGGACATTTTTAAATCCATCATAAGAAACATGATTTAAGAAAAAAGAAACAAACAGATTCAAGAAGAAAATCATAAAAACTACTAAAGCAAAAATAAAATAATAAAGTTTATAACGAGGAACTTTAATTTTCTTATGAGTAATAAACTGTTTCATTTAACTAATCACCACTATCATTATATAATAGCAAATAAAAAAATAGTGTCGAAAGGTGATACTATTTATAAAAAAATAATTCATTTAAAGCATCCGCTATAATGGTACTTGCAAGATGTAGTACTTCTCCAACATCCGGAGTTGTATACATTCTTTTATTCTTTTCTAGTACCAAAGCAACACCAATAGCAACAATGGGAATACCAAACGTATTTTTATCAATTTTTTTATTATCTTTAATAGCACTCCCAGGAATAATACCCGTATTATTGACTTCAATACAATTATTTAAAAGTTCTGGATTATTAGTTGCTAAAGAATCAATCATAATAATCATACTTGGTTTTAGCTTCCGTACTACCATCTCAATTAAAGAATAAGAGCTAATACCCGTTTTTTCGACAACTTCTGGATTAAACAAAGCCACTTTTGGCATATTTAAAAAATCAGTAAAATGATTGGTAGCCATAACTTTATTAGTAGTTGAAACTCCCAAACTATCACATAAAATACTAGAATTCCCAAGTCCAATGATTAAAGGATCAGTTGTTTTTAAATCTTTAAATAAAATCCTTAATATTTTCATCAATTCCTTTTTAATAGCATTTCTTTTTTGATGCAAAGAAACAGAATCAAAAGTAATCGTAAAATAATCTCCGCGACACCTTTTAATATAACCTTCACTCTTATAATCAACACAAAAATGATGAACCAAATAACCTCTTCCTTTTTTCTTATCAATCGAAAACTTTTTCTCCTCAAGTATTTTTGATACATCCATAAACGCTTTTTTCATACTTCCACCCTTATTATTATGAGAAAAAGTGCTATAAAAATTCTAAAAAGCATATATTTTTAACAACTTCCGAGTATTTTCTCTTAAAAAACTTGAAAAATCATAAATATTCTGTTAAAATGGATACTGACAAACAAGAGAGGAGTTTAAAAATGGCAAATATTAAAAGCTCTAAGAAAGCAATCAAAGTAATAGCAAAAAAGACTGAAAACAATCATGAATTAAAAGCAAGAGTTAAAAATTTAATTAAAGAAACAGAAAAAGCGATTGCTAGTAATGATAAAGAAAAAGCAAGTCTTTTATGGAATGATGTTCAAAAATACTTAGACCAAGCTGTAAGTAAAAGTCTAGTACATAAAAATACATCTGATAGACAAAAATCAAGATTATCTTTAAAAATTAAAAATATGAAGTAACAAATGATTGTTGGCTT
>CALVQS010000005.1 GCA_944358165.1 uncultured Bacilli bacterium
TATAAAGATTTATTTTCATTGTCGTTTGTTTCTTAAAGACGAACACAGTGAGACGGAAAGGAATGTTTAGAAAAATGGAAAAAGTAAATGCTAAAGATTTTTTAGGAAAGGAAGTATCTGTTGAAATTGATAGACCACTTGGAACAAGGCATCCTAAACATGGATTTATGTATATGTTAAATTATGGATTTATACCTAATACAATAAGTGGTGATGGAGAAGAATTAGATGCTTATTTAGTTGGTGAGTTTGAACCAGTAGAAAAAACTAGTGGTAAAGTAATTGCTATTATACATCGTACAAATGATGATGATGATAAACTAATAGTTTCAAAAGACGGAAAAGAATATTCGGATGATGCTATTAGGGCTTTAACTGAATTTCAAGAAAAGTATTTTGAATCAGTTATAATTAGATAAATTTCAAGTAAGGGGGATTTATATGGAAAAATTAGACATGTTGTAATAAATGAAGCACAAGATTTAAGAGAGTTAAAAAAGTACATTGTCATTAGCAACATTTAGTATTTTTTAGTGATTTAGCACAATTTATTTATGATTATAAAGGTATAAATAGATGGGAAGATGTAGTAATATTATTCACTTTAATAAAAATTATAGAACTACAGCTGAAATTATGAATGTGGCTGACGATGTAGTTGAAAGTATCGGCTTTGGTAGATCTGATATAGTTATTAGAAAAAATAATAAGTATTTATTAATTTCTAGGTAGCATTTAGGTAGCAACATTTAGAGTTTTTATAAATTGGTATCATCCTTATATAAGAAGGATAAACTATGTTAGATAAATGTTTAAATAGCAAGTAGTATTAAAAATGCAATAATTAATATTTAATTAGAAATCATGACAAATGCTAATAAAAAGTGTTAATTTTTACTTTAATATTGGTAAAGCATTGGAGGAAAATAGTAGTTGGGAAAATCAATTTATAGATATTGTTGCTATGGAAATATAATAATAATAATTTACTACATTTTATTTTGCAAGATTTTTTTAGAAATAAAGACTTTTCGTTAGAAATTTGGTAGAATATAAGTAGGTGATATCTCATGAAAGAATTGGAAAATGAAATAGTAAAATTTGCAGAAGAAAGAGATTGGTTACAATTTAATACACCTGAAAATTTGGCTAAAAGTATATCGATTGAAGCAGGTGAACTACTAGAATGCTTTCAGTGGAATAGTAATTATGATAAGGATGAATTAAAGTATGAAATTGCAGATGTGATGAATTATTGTATTTTATTATGTCATCAAATAGGAGTAAATCCTAAGGATATTATTTTAGAAAAAATGAAAATAAGTGCTAAAAAGTATCCTGTTGAAAAAGCAAAAGGAAAGAGTACAAAATATAATAAGTTGTAGGTATTAGAATATTAGATATCCTTGAAGAATTTCTTTTAAAAAATGTATGAATTCTTTTATATTAATGATATAATTGTTTTTAGGAGGTTATTATGGAGTATCTGATTACTTTTATAGAGGGGATTGCATCTTTTGTTTCTCCTTGTGTTTTACCAGTTATTCCTATTTATATTTCTTATTTTGCAACAGATCGTAAAAGTAGTAGAAAAGCTGTTATTAATTCTTTAGGATTTGTTAGTGGATTTACCATTGTTTTTATCTTACTAGGAGTTTTTGCTGGTAGTTTTGGGGCTTTTATTCATGAATATGTTGATTATTTTAATATTTTGTTTGGCATATTCTTGATTATTATTGGACTTAATTATGTAGGATTTTTGTTTATAAAACTATTTAATAAGTCAAAGGGTATGAATGCTAAAGAGAAGAATTTAAACTTTCTTACGTCAAGCTTTTTTGGAATTATTTTTTCTCTTACTTGGACTCCTTGTGTTGGTGCTTTTTTAGCTTCTGCTTTAATTTTAGCTAGTACTACTGGTAGTATGCTTCATGGTGCTTTATTACTTCTCGTTTATTCTTTGGGACTTGCTATTCCATTTGTTGTTACAACAATCTTCTTAGAAAAGATGAAGAAAACTTTTCAATTTATTAAAAAGCATTATAATATTATTAATAAGGTTTCCGGTGGTATTTTAATAATTTATGGTGTATATAAACTGGTTATGGGAATTTTAGGTATTATTGGTTAGGAGGATATTTATGAATAAGAAAGTGAAATTAATAATTGAAATTGTAATATTTTTGGCAGTGATTGGTGGTACTGCTGGTATCTATTATTTTAGTACAAATGGTACCAATAAAGAAGAAGTAGAAGAAGAATCGGTTAGTGTTGGAGTAATAAAAGTTACTGGTGAAAATTTTCAAGAAGAAATTCTTCAATCAGAACAACCTGTTATTGTAGAGTTTTCTTCTAATTCTTGTCCACCTTGTGTTGCTATGCTTACAACTTTAGTTGATATTGCTAAAAATCATAAAGATGTGAAAGTAGCAACTTTAAATGTGGATTCCAAAGAGTGTGATGAAATTTTGGATGAATACTCTGCTGATGCAACACCAACAATTATGATTTTTAAAGATGGAGAAGTTATTTCTACTTTAGTTGGGGCTGTTAGTGAAGACGCAATTTTAAGTGAGCTTGAATAGGGGGATGTTGCTTGAAAAAAAGTTTTGTTCTTGTTATTTTGATTATGATTTTGTGTACCGGTTGTGGTGAAGCGCAAAAACTAGTTTGTACGGCGAGTAATACGGAGGATGAGATTAAGTCTTATTCTACTTTGGAAATTAAAGTTCGAGAAAATAAGATCTCTAATATGGAATTTATTGTCGATATGGAATTTCCTCAAGAATATCAAAGTCAACTTCCTATGATTGCTAATAATATAAAGTCTAGTAAACCTTATATGGATGTATCGATTGTCGATGGTAAAATTCGTTTAGTTACGGAAGATGATTATGGAGAAAGTTTCTTAGGAATTGATATGGATCAAGAAATTACTTATGGTGAATTAAAAGAAGTGTTAGAACTACAAGATTTTGTGTGTGAATAATTATGAGTATCGAGGAAGAAGTATTTAAAAAAGGAAAGATTCTTTTTTCAAAATTGGAAGGTTACGGCTTTCAATTAAAAGATGGTGTGTATCAATATTCAAAAGAGTTTATGAAGCACTTTAAGGCTTTTATTACAATTACTTTGGATGGTCGTGTTTCTGGTAAAATAATGGATCTGCGGATGAATGATGAATATCTAAGTTACCGAGTAAAAGATTTGACTGGGTTTGCTAGTGAAGTTCGAGAAGAATATATTTTGATTTTAAAAGATATTTATCATTATGTTTGTATGTCTAAATATTTTGTTTTTGATCAAACGAATCGAATTGCTAATTTGATTGATCAAGAATACGCGGTATTACCAGAATTTTTATGGGAACGTGATCCTAATAGTGGGGTATTTCGAAATAAAAGTAGTGGTAAGTGGTTTGGGATTGTAATGAATATTGACCAGAGTAAGATTATTCCTGATAAAACCGGAAAAGTAGAAGTTTTAAATTTAAAACTAGATCATCAGAAATCTCATTTTACGGGAGTATATCCAGCATATCACATGAATAAAAAAAGTTGGGTTAGTATTATTTTAGACGATACTTTAACGGACGAGGAGATTATGGAGATGGTAGGGGTTAGCTATGAGCTTTCTTCGGTTCATCACGATTGGATTATTCCGGCTAATCTAGAGGTTTTTAATATTATAAAGGCATTATCTAGGACGGATGTTTTATACTGGCATCAAGATATAAATGTAAATGTGGGAGATTTTATTTACATTTATGTTACAAAGCCTTGTCAAGAAGTTTTATTTAAATGTAAAGTTTTAGAGGCTGATGTTCTTTTAAATGATGTAAAGTCTATGAAATTAAAAGTTATAGAAAGATATCAGAATCATGAATATCCGATTGAATTATTAAATCAATATGGTGTTAAGAGTGTAAGGGGTGCTCGGAGTGTACCTAAAAAACTCAGTGAATTATTTCAAAAATAGATTGTATATAAAAGAAATTTACATCTTAATTTTTGTTTGATATAATGGTTTTATGGAGTGGATGTTATGAAGAATTGGAAAGTTTATGGAATTATTATTACAGTAGTTTTAGTAGTATTTATTGTAGGATTTTGTTTGTATATGTTTTTGTTTCGAGAAACAATTACAGAGGCAGAAGCACAAAATATTGCTTATCAGTATGCTGGAGTAAATGCGAGTGATGTTACTATTTTAACGATTCAAAAAGATCGAGAGGATCGTGAATATGAGATTCGCTTTTATGATGACGTTTATGAATATGAAATTGATGTAAATTATAATAATGGCAATGTTCGTAATTTTGAAAAAGATTTACGTGAAAATATTAATATTAATCAAGGTCAAAATAATACAACGGTTTCTATGACAGAAGATGAGGCTAGAAGTATTGCTTTACAAAGAGTTGGAAAAACGAGTGAAGAAGTTACTTTTACTAGAGTAAGAATTGATCGTGAAAATGGTGCAACCGTTTATGATGTTTATTTTTATGATACCGAAAAAGAGTATGAATTAAGTATTGATGTTGATACAAAAGAAGTTGTTAGTTATAAAGAAGATTATTTAGTTAATGGTGGTTCTTCTGTTACAAATCCTAATACTACTACTACAAATTATATTGGTGCTGATAAGGTCAAAGAAATTGTTTTAAATCATGCTGGTTTATCTAGTAGTGATGTTCGTTTTAGTAAAGTAGAGTTAGATGTTGATTATCATATTGCTACTTATGAATTAGAATTTTATTATAATTATTTTGAATATGATTATGAAGTAGATGCTATGACTGGTGAAATATTAAAATATGAAAGAGGAAGATAATGAAAAAAATTCAGTTAAGCCTTCGAAACCAGTTTCCTTTATTGGTTTTATAGCAGGTATTTCTTTAAGTATTTTTGGATTTTTCTATGCAATACCTAATTTAGAAATCTTTGGTATTGTTTGGACGATTTTAGCAGTTTTAATGACACTGTTTTATGCTATTAATTTGTTTACGAAAAAAGGGCTTTCTCTTTATAAGTTTGAAAGCGAAGATACTGATAAAAAATCTAAATAATTTTAGATTTTTTTCATTTGTTTTAATATGAAAAAAGTTGGTATTGTTATTCGGGATTTTTGGGAAAATGATAAAGAATTTGTGGGGTGTCGAACGGATGTTTTAGATTCTTTTTTAAATATCCAGTCAATATTATCTCGATTCCTATTTATTTCGATTTTGGGAAAGTATTAGAACTTGTTAGTTTGTGTGATGGTATTGTACTTATGGGAGGAGATCATTATTTAGAAAATGATTTTTTACTTGTTCATTATTTGTATCAACAAGATATTCCTACTTTGGGAATTTGTCTTGGTATGCAGGTGATGGCTCTTGCTTTTGGAGATGGAGAAGAGATGGATATTTTCAATCATAATCTAAAAAATAATGATACCCATGATATCATTATTTATAAAAACACATTTCTTCATAAAATTATTGGGAATGATGTGACTAGCGTTAATAGTAGACATAATACGGTGATTACATCAACTGATTTAAGTGTTAGTGCAAGGTCTTTTGATGGAGTTATAGAAGCAGTAGAAGATGCGAAAAAGCGCTTCTTTATAGGTTTAGAATGGCATCCTGAATCTTTTAAAAATAAAAATAGTGATTTAATATGGGAAGCTTTTATTAAATCACTTTAGTAACTCTTTTTTTAATTCTTCTAATTCACTTTTACTTATGAAGGCACATAGAAGGGCGTTTTTATTCATGTTGATAAAATCTTCTTCGGTAAAATGAAATGTTTTTTCTAGTTCTTCATAAGTTTTGTTTAAAGTTGTGTTAGATACTGTTCGATTATCAGTATTGATGGTTACTTTAATTCCTAAGTCGTATAACTTTTTTATTGGATGTTCTTCTAAACAGTTATACATATTCGTATCTAAGTTGCTTTTTGGACATACTTCTAAAGTTATGTTTTTTTCTTTTATTAATTTTAATACATTTTCATCTTCTATTGCTCGAATGCCATGACCAATTCTTGTTGCACCTAAGTTAATCGCATTTTTAACACTTAATGCTCCATCTCCCTCGCCAGCATGAATGGTGAAAGGAATTCTTTTTTCCTTGGCAATTTGAAATAATTCTTGGTAATCATTTACTGAATAGGCTGCTTCGTTTCCGGCTAAATCAATTCCAACAACACCATGATTTAAATATTTTTTAGCTAGTTTGATTATTTCTAGATTTTTTTCAAAAGAGTCTCCTCGCATCATACATAAAATTAGATTTGTTTTCAGTGGTATTTCTTTTAATCCTTTTAAAACAGATGATACGACTTCCTCTAAAGTTAGACTTTTTTCTAAATGCTTGTTAGGGGCAAAACGTATTTCTGCATATATTACATTTTCTTTTAATAAGTCTTCTGCTAGTTCTTTTGATATCCTTATTAGATTTTCTTTGGTTTGCATGATTTTTAAAGGAATATCAAATTTGGTTAGATATTCCTTTAATGAGTTTGTTTTTTGGGTTAAACTAGAAAGCTTTACTGCTTCTTCTAAATCAATCTTTAATAATTCACTTATTGTGGTTGGCCTTACGCTACCATCTAAGTGAAGATGCAATTCTACTTTTTTCATATTTTATCTCTTTCATAGAAGTTATTAATTGATGTTAATACTCTATTTATGTTTTCTTCCGTAAATGGTTTATTTAATATATCTAAAACACCATAATTGAAAGCTTTTTTAATGGTTTCTTCACTATCATCACCTGTAATAATTACAACTGGTATTTTTTCCATTAGTTTTTGATCTCTTAAGTAATTTAATACTTCAAAACCATTTAATGAAGGCATATTTAGGTCTAATAAAATGGCATATAACTCGTTCTTTTGAATGATATCAATTGCTTCATTTCCATTTCTGGCTTTTAGAATATCAAAATGGTCATGAATATTCTTTTCAAGAAAGTTTAAAATGATATTTGAATCATCAGCGATTAATATAATCTTTTTTCCGTTTTCATTACCAAAATATTGGTCTAATAAAGCAATAATACTATTTACAGTAGATGCTAATTCTTGGTAATTGTTATTAATGTAATTGATATCATTTTCTTTTCCTTTTAATTCATGAGCTAAAAATACTTCTGCTTCTTTCATAAAACCTAAATATTTTGCTTCACTTTTCATACTGTGAGCTAGAATTGCATAGTTCTCACAATCTTTGCTATTTTTATAGTATTCTAAACTATTTAGCTTTTCTTTTAAAGAATCTTTGAATTCTTTTAAGTTTTCATTATAACTTTCTAAATCTCCCCAAAATTCTAAACTTGATTTTACATCAACTCCATGATTTACTAATAAGTCTATTTTTTCCATACCTATTTACCTCCTAAATACTTATTAATCACTTTATTTAGTAGTTTTCTATCAATTGGCTTTGATAAATAACTATTAAATCCTACACTTAAATATTTTTCATCGGTTCCTTCAATTGCATCGGCAGTTAAAGCAACAACTGGGGTTGTAAAATCTTCGTGTTCTCTTAATTTGTATAATGTTTCAACACCATTCATTTTTGGCATCATGATATCCATAAATATTAAATCGTAATTTTTATCATTTACTTTTTCTAAGGCTTCGTAACCACTTATGGCTGTATCAATTTCAAATTTGTATGGTTTCATAAGAGTTTCAGCAACTTTTAAATTGATTTTTGAATCGTCTACAATTAATATTTTTTTACCACTATAATCGGTATAATTAATTTCTTCTTCTTCATGATTTTCTTGTTCAGGTACTTCCATACTTATAATATCTTGTTCTAGATAAACTCGGAAGGTTGATCCTTCACCATATTTTGAGAAAACGGTAATTCTTCCTCCCATTAAATCTACTAGTCCTTTGGTAATGGCAAGGCCTAGTCCAGTACCTTCGGTAGTCGTATTTTTGTCTTCGTCAACACGTTCAAATTTACCGAAAATGGTTTCGAGTTTATCTTTTTGAATACCATGACCAGAGTCTTTTACTGAGATGTACATTAAACATTTTTTGGTGTCTAAACGATTGATACAGTTTACATTAAAGATGATTTCACCTTTATCTGTGTATTTTGCAGCATTCGTTAAAATATTTAAAATAACTTGTTTTACTTTTGATACATCTCCTCGTAATATTCCAGGTAGGTCAGGGGAGAAGATCATTTTAAATTCGATTGGTTTTTCTTTGATTCTTGGTAAAACTAGTTTTCTTAAACCATCAAATACTTCCCTTGGATTGTAATTTTTCGGAATAATTTCGACTTTGTTTGCTTCAATTTTGGATATATCTAAAATACCATTTACAATTTCTAATAATTGTTTGGATGCATCTACAATATCTCCAGCGTATTCCTTGGTTTCTTTTAAATCGTTTGAGTCAAGCATGCATTCACTAAAACCAACAATGGCATTTAGAGGAGTTCTTATTTCATGTGACATGTTTGATAAGAAATCTGTCTTGGCACGATTGGCTTTTTCAGCTTGATCTTTGGCAGCATTTAATTCTTTAATCATTTGGACATCTGGATTTTCAATCGTGTGATACATTATAAATATTATTACAGATTGGCAGAAAATCATTAAAGTTAATTTTGGATTTACTTGTTGAATGATAATTACAATTGTTGCAAGAACTATGTATGCAAGTAAAGGTATGTATTTTTTATTTTTTATTCTCTTTATGTTTTTAATTAAGCAGTATAGCATGATAATGATAAATATAAATGAGAATGTGTAGTTTATATTTACACTTAATCCATAAGAATAAGTGCTTGCGCCATCACTATATATATTGATTGGACAAAGGAAAATAACTAGACCAACTAAGATTGCAACTATTTTGGTAATTGTTTTAATGCTTTTTTTCTTTTCTAAGTCAAAAGAAATAGATATAACGTAATATGTGAAACTAAGTCCCCATAAGAAGTAAAAAACTATGTATAGTCTTGCTATAAACTGGTTAATCATAGAATCTAAATCAAAGATTTGGAAAGCAAAAAAGCCATATATATCAATACACAATCCAAAAATTGTTAATAATAACATTTTAGAAAATAATTCTAATTGCATGCTTTTAATGTTTTCTTTTGATTTAAAAACTACAAAAATTATTAGTAAAAAGAGTAAGCTTGCAATTGAAAGAGCTACGCTAAAATATCCCACAATATCACCACCTTATTTTTTATTTCTTTCTTTGTAATTTCATACCATCGGTTTTTACTTTAGAATAATCTAAATGATATAATTCTATTAACTCTTTATTTACAACTTTTCCACCTAAGTTTCTTGGAATTGCATCCGTAAATATCCATTCATAAGGAATTGATAATTCATCTAAATTGTTATAGCAAGCATTTTTTAACTCTTCTTTTATTTTTTCAACTTGATCTTTATATTCTGGTTTTAATACAATAAATGCTACTGGTACTTCTTGTTCTGAATAATGAGGTACTCCACATACATGAGCTTCTGCTACATATGGAAGATTGTTTAAGAATTCGGTAATTTTGTTTGGATGAATGTTGAATCCACATCTCATAAAAGTATCAGAAATACGTTCTTGGAAATAGAAATGTCCTGTTTCATCACAATAGCCTAAATCTTTGGTATGTAACCATATTTTACCGTCTTTGTGTTTTTTTAAGGCTTTCTTTGTTTCTTCTTCGTTATTTAAGTATCTTTGCATTACAGTTGGAGCGTTGATACAAATTTCACCAACTTCTCCATATTTTAATTCTTCATCTGTTCCAGGTTTAAATATTCCTATATTGGTAAGGGGAAGAGGGGTACCAATACTTCCAAATTGATATTCTCCTTTTGGACCGGTAGCACTACCTAAACATTCGGTAGCACCATATCCTTGTTTTACATAAATTTCATCTTTGTTTAAATATGTTTCGACATCACTTGGAAGTTTTGCTCCACCGGAAATCGCATTTTTCATTGGCTTTAATTTGCCTTCTTTAAATAAATCACTTCTACTCATATAAATAAAATGAACTGGTCCTCCAGTAAACTGGGCTGGATTTAGGTGATACATAACATCGGCAATCTTGTTTGTTACTAAATTAGGAATCATAATGGTTTGTGTTCCTAAAACACCTTCATAATGCATAACTGCAAAACCATAAGAAATAGATTGAATTAAAATATCAAGAATTTTATCTCCTTTTTCATAGTCGATTCCAGCGAGTAAGTGTTGGAATGCTTGAGCATTAATGTTCTCGTTTGTAAAAATGGCACCTTTTGGTACGCCTGTTGTTCCACTTGTACCAATAATTGCAGCCGTGGTATTTTCTTTATAATATGGACTATTTATTTGGCTATCTTTTCCAGCTTGTAAAAATTCGTCCCATGTTACAAGATTCGATTTAAAATGAATTCCATCCTTTTTTAAAGAATCTACTTTTTGTTTTAAATAGCTTGGAATTAAGCCAGTACCATCTGTTAGAATGACACATTTTATTCCGCAATTATCAAAAACACTTTTATATTTTTCATAAAAGCCATTAAATATTACAACTTTATCAATACCGTTGTTAATAATTATTTTTTCTAATTCTTTGGCTGGTAGGCTTGGCATAATTGGATAAGAAATTCCTCCAAAATAGTTAAGTCCATAAATAGAACATCTAGATTCAGGAATATTTGGTAAGATTATGGGAATAATCTCTTCTTTATGCGTTCCTACTCCATCAAAAGATTTTGCTAAATTTCGACAAGTTTCTAAATAAGTTTTATAGTCTATTTTTAGTCCTCCTTGATAATCTGGTCCGGGAATCCACATGGCTATAGAATTAGCGTTATCTTTTGAATATTTTTCGAGCATTTGATAAATACTCATATGAATATCTATTTTTTCTGGATCAAAAGGTTTATAATTTTTCATCCATGGTTTATCAATACTAGCATACCCCGTTAATATACTTTGCATTTTTTTTAATTGTTCTTTTTCTTGTTCTTTGTCCATAATTTCCTCCCTATATGATAACATCTTTAATATTATCCATTTTAAATATAATATAAAATTGTAGATAATTCAATCATTTTTGTATTTTTTTATAAAAATTGTTTTATAAATTAAAATCATTTTCATTTTTCTGTTTCTATGATATACTTTTTTAGAAAGTAGGTAATAATCATGAAGTTAGATGGAAAAGTAGCAATTGTAACAGGTGGTGCTATGGGGATTGGGTTAGGTATTGTAAAAGTGTTTTTGAAGTATGGTGCTAAAGTGATTATTTTAGACAATTCTTTGAAGCTTAAGGACACTATTATGGAACTGAACCATGAATATCCCGGAATGATTAATGGTTATCTTGTTGATATACGTAAAAAGTCTGTTTTAGATGCATGTTTTAAAGAAATAGAGAATACTTATCAACATCTTGATATTCTTGTTAATAATGCAGGAGTATGTAAGCTTGCTAGTTTTGAGGATATGAATGAGGAAGTTCGTGATCTCCATTTTGATATTAATATTGTTGGTACATGGATGGTTACTCACACTTTTTTGCCTTTGTTAAAAGAGGGTGGGGCAATTGTTAATTTGTCCAGTGTTACTGGGCCAATGGTTGCTGATCCAGGTGAAGTTGCCTATGCGACTAGTAAAGCAGCCGTTTTAGGTTTTACTAAAAGTTTGGCAGCAGAACTTGCTAAAAAGCAAATACGTGTAAATGCTATTATGCCAGGATATGTAAATACACCAATGGTTTTAGGAATGGCAAAAGAAACAAATCCAAATGATGCAAATTCCGTTATTCAAGGGATTGCCAATGCAATTCCTCTAGGTAGACTGGCTGATCCTTTAGAAATTGGTGAGTTAGCAGCCTTTCTAGCAAGTAAGGAAGCTAGTTATATTACGGGACAGGGTATTGTAATTGATGGTGGTTCTACACTCCCTGAGACGAATTCAATGGGGGTTTAATATGAAGTTTGATTTAAAGCGAGTACTTATTTGTGTGATGGGTGCTTGTATGATTGTGCTTGCTGTTTATAAAATATTTATGGAAATTTAGGAGGAGAAAAGATTATGGAACTTAGTAAAGTAATGGAAGAGCGAAGAAGTGTAAGACATTATAATGAGAAAATATTAGATAAAAAGACAATTGAAGATATTTTAAATTATGCTATTTTGGCACCATCTGCTCATAATAGGCAACCATGGCATTTTGTGGTTATACAAAATAAGAATGAACAAGCAAAAATAGCTCAGATGCTTTTGGAATCTAGTAGTGATCCCGTAACCGTTACTTGTGATGTTGTAAGAGACTCTTCTGCCCTTATTTTAGTTTTTGCTGATATTGTTGATACGATTATGGATGTAGAGTCGGTTGGGGCAGCAGTGGAAAATATGGTTCTTCGAGCACGTGATTTGGATGTTGCTAGTTTATGGATTGGCTATATTTTAAGAATTGAGAAAGAACTACAAAAAGAATTTTCTACCAATAAAAGATTAATTTGTGCAGTTGCTTTAGGATATACGGATCATTTTCCAAGTAAAAGACCAAGAAAAACTTTAGAAGAAGTGAGTGAATGGGTTTAATTTATGAAGCGAAAACTTGTTATTTTACTTGTGGTTTTGGTAGTAACACTCGCTGTATGTATTGGTGCATACTTTCTTTTTACGGGTAAAGAAGAAGCAAAAGAAGAAGTAGAAATACCCGCTAAAGAAGTTTTAGAAGAAAATAAAAATGTGCTTACTAGTGATGAGATGCCTCGGGTTGATGCTAGTTTGGCTACTCAGCCTTTAATGGATGCTTATGTAAAGTATTTTGGGAATGATGAAATTTTAGAACAAGTAAAACTAAATTATACTAATACTCATCCGGCTTATGAAAAGTTAATTCAGGGTGATGCTGATTTAATTATTGTAACAGAACCAAGCAAAGAAGAATTACAGATGGCAGAAGATGCATCAGTTGATTTATCTATTACCAAAGTAGTAAATGAAGGATTTGTTTTCTTTGTGAATGCTAAAAATCCGGTAGATGGTCTATCTTTGGAACAAATCGTAGATATTTATTCAGGGAAAATTAATTATTGGAATGAAGTAGGTGGAAATTCTAATAAAATTATTCCTTATCAAAGGCCAATTAATTCTGGAAGCCAAACAGGAATGCTTTCTCTTGTTATGAAAGGGGTAGAAATGCGAGAGCCAACTAGTGAAGAAGCGATTGAATCGATGGGTGGTATTATTGATATTGTAGCAGATTATGATAATAATATAGATGGAATTGGATATTCTTATTATTACTATGCTAATGTGATGTATCATACACCAAATATTAAGTTTTTAGCGATTGATGGAATAGAGCCTACTTATGAGACGATTGGAAATGAAACTTATCCTTTAATGACGGCTTATTATATTGTAACAAGAAGTGATGCAGATGAGGAAACTCTTCATTTTAAAGACTTGCTTTTATCAAAAGAAGGAATGAAAGTTGCACAGGAGGCATATTATGTTCCAGTCCAAACAAGTTAAAAAGAATGATGTGTTCTTTTATCTATTTTTAATTCTTTTAGTTGTTGCGATTGTTGGTGTTACTGTTTTTCTTATCTATGATAAAAATCGTACTTCTCATCTTGATGATTTAGAAAATACTGATTCAAATGATTTTGATGTTTCTTATTTTCAATTTGAAGAGGTGAGTGAAGCTCCGGTTATGGATGCTTTTAAGGAGTATGCTTATAATCCTATTGAAATTGAGTATGTTAATCATCGAGTTGTGATTGATGGATTAAAAGATTTAAATGTTCAAGATAAAGTAAATCATACTTTAAGTGAAATGAATTTATTTGTAAATAACGATGGTGAAGAATATTGTTATGTTAATTTTAATGTTTCAAATGTGCTTTCAATTACTTGTGATGGAGGAAGTAAAAATATTAATTTAGTTACAGGTGAGGAAATTAAATTAGAAGATATATTTCAGAAAGATAGTGACATTCAGTTTATTTTATTAAATAGTATTTATGAAAATATCTGTGCTTGGGGTGGATGTGATCCGGAGTATTGGTATGATCAAACTGCATATAATGATGTAGAGGATTTTGTTGCAGAAATATTTCATAATATTCAAAATAAAGATTATGAAATACTTTTATATAATACGAGCTTTTTTCTACAAATGGATTTGAATGTGGATTTTGGAGTTGGTTATTTTTATTTTTCAAATTTCTTAGATGATGTTACGATATATGATCGCTTTTTGACAGATGAAAATATTTATAAAGGAGAACCAAGTGAGTTTTGTTATCCAGAGGATTGTAGTGTAGAGGAATATGAAGATATCTATCAAATGCAAGATTTTATTGCAGATCAAGTTTATTTTAATGGAACTTTAAATAATTTTACTAATATGGGAATTTTTGGAAAAGATTATATTAAGATAGAATTTGATGATGAAGTAATAGCTGATGCTTTTCAGTATGTGATTGATTTATATGATCTTGATCAGTCTAATCATTATCAGTATGTTAATTTAACTGGTGCTATTTATAATACGGATTTTGATTATGCAAGGCTTGAAGTTGCGATTGAAGTAACTGAACTTGATTATGATGATTTTAAGAGACGGTTATTTAATGAAATTGACCGAATTGATCCTATTTCTAATAAAGAAATAATTGATGTTCGTATTATTATTGATGAAGATGGGAATGTTTTAAAACTTTTAGATGATCCGAATGAAATATTTGTTAATTTTGATCAAGTATTAGAAAGTTATATTGAGGAAGATTATAATCAAAATGGTGATGATAGTCCATTTATTAGCTATGGCAATATTTGTTACTTTGTAGATGATTATGATGCTTGTCTTGCTAATTTGGATTTTCATGATTTAGTAATAGAGGCTAGTTATAGTGTTGATTTAGAAAATAAGCAGATTTATATGTATTATAGAGATGGGGATGCTCTTATGTCTTATGCTCATATTTCTACTTTTCTTCCTTTTGAATTATTTCAGCTTAAAACTACTTAATTGTAGTTTTTTTGTGGCTAAATTCATAAATTATTGATATAATTGTTTTTAAGGATATGATATTATGAATCGATATGAAAGTACAAAAAGAGTTAGTTTTTTAGGGATTGTTGGTAATGTTTTTTTGCTTATTATTAAATTTGTGGTAGCAATATTTAGTCATAGTGAGGCAATGATGGCAGATGCAATTAATTCAGCTGGTGATATATTTTCATCTATTATGTCTTATGTAGGTAATAAGATTGCTTGTGTTCCTAGTGATGAAGATCATAATTTTGGGCATGGCAAAGCAGAATATATTTTTTCTATGTTTATTAGTATTTTTATGATTTTAGTGGGTGGGAAAATTCTTTTTGATTCTATTCTTGCTATTATTAAGGGCGATACTTTTGAATTTTCTTTTTATCTTGTTTTGGTTTGTATTGTTACGATTGTGGTTAAATTTCTTCTTTATTTATATGCAAAGAAAAATTATCGTAATCATCACAATATTTTAATTAAAGCAACTATGAAAGATCATAGAAATGATATGATTCTTACTTTTGGTACTTTGTTATCTGTTTTGTTTGGATATTTTGGTTATTATTTTTTTGATGGAATTTTTGGTTCTATTACTTCTATTTATATTATTGTTACGGGTCTTGGTATTATGATGGAAGCTTATCATGTTTTGATGGATGCTTCTATTAGTAAGAAAGATCGTGATTTTATTGTGGATTTTATTTTAAAGAATGAGGAAGTTAAAAAAGTCGAAGATTTTTATACGGTACCAGTTGGATATAAGTATGTTGCCGTACTTACCATTGGTTTAGATGGAAATATGAGTACTTTTGCTTCTCATAAAATCGCAGATACTTTAGAAAAAGAAATAAAAGATAAGTTTAAAAAGATTTATAAAGTGATTATTCATGTTAATCCAGTAGGAGATGAACAATCATGATTGGTTATTTTATTTTTTTACTTGTTGTTTTTTTCCTTTTTTCTTTTCTATTTTCTTATTCTCAAACATCTAAAATGAAGAAAGTTCAAATTTTTAAGTTGGATTCTAAAAAAATAATATATTCACGAATGATTCCAAATTGTTCTTTGGAAGAAGCTTTTTTTATTTCTTCTATCTTTGGAATATCTGAGAATGCTAGTGATTTTGTGGGAGCGGTTATTTTAAAATGGATTAAAGAAAAAAAGATTAAGATTGTTAAAAAGGATAATCATGTTTATTTTGATATGCGTGATTTTTCGAAAATGGAAGAAGGATATGAAAGAGATCTTTATTTTAAATTGCTAGTTGCTTCTGGTAAAAATAAGATATTAGAAGCGAATGAATTTGTCCTTTTTTTTGAACAAGAAGAAATTGTTAAGTTATTAAAAGATATTTTTGTAGATGTTCGTGATCAATTCGTTCGGGAGGGTCAGTTAAAAAGAAAAGTTTATGGATTTACTTATAAATATTATATTAGTCCGGAGTTAGAAGCAAAAGCTTATCAGTTGGCAGGATTAAAAAAGTTTTTACTTGATTTTTCGGTGATTCATAAAAGAGAAAGTATTGAAGTAGCTTTATGGGAAGATTATCTTGTTTATGCACAATTATTTGGTATTGCCGATAAAGTAGATGAACAAATGGAAAATATTTATCCTGATTTTAATAAAATGTTAGATTATCAGGCTTTTAGTAATGCAGTTATTGCAACATTCATGGTTACTTTTAATTTTGCTCTTATTCCTTTGTTAGCTTATTCTAAAAAAAGTTGATAAAATGTGTTATAATTATAAAGGTTAATCTATGTTCATTGAACAGTTTTCATCTTTCGTATATCTTTAACGGCAATAATGCGAACGTGTTCAATGTGAATTCGAATGGCCAGCTCAACAACAACAACGTGAATTGGACTGAACCGGGTGTGCGCCCAATATCCTTTTAAACTTATTGTTTGGCTAAGGCTAAATAAAAAAAGCATTAGGATACAAGATTGGCCAGTGGATTATTCTTAAACAGATGATATTGATATTTTAAGTCTAGCATCTAAAATTAGGAAAATATTAAAAGGTCTCTAAAAATTAGAGGCTTTTTCTAATGCTTTATTGTGTCGGTTTTTGTCGAACTTTTGTCCTTGCTTTTTGTGTTACTTTAATATATACTAGGGTTGTTATCCAAGTTGGTAATCGCCTGCTTCATTTTGTTAGTAGTTTTTGACTACTGAAAATATTTTCAGGGGGTTTAAGACGAAAGCAGGTGATGTAAATGAGTAATACTAGATTATTGCTTATTATAATAATTGTGCTTATCTTAATCATAAAAGATGATCATAAAAAAGACGCTAAGTAGCGCCTCCGATTTTTCTGCAGGTGCTATCCAATTGGATAACACTTACAATTATAATATAACATATTTTTAAGTTTTATACAATGGTTTGATTTAATTTTTCTTCAATTCGCAAAATTTAAATAATTAAAAATAAGTGTATCTCCAAGTTAGATTCTTTAAAATATGAATGTTTAATGTTATAATTAAGTTGGCTAATCTAGTAAACTGGTTAATCGTTTGATGTCTCCGTATAATGTTAATAGCAACGGTAATGCTAACGTGTTCCTTGTGTATTCGAGTGGCTACCTCAACAACGACTGGGTGAATAACGACTATGGTGTGCGCCCAATATCCTTTTAAACTTATGATTTGGCTAAGGCTAAATAAAAAAAGCATTAGGATACAAGATTGGCCAGTGGATTATTCCTAAACAGGTAATATTGATATTTTAAATCTCGTATTTAAAATTAGGACAATATTAAAAGGTCTCTAAAAATTAGAGGCTTTTTCTAATGTTTTATTGTGTCAGTTTTTTCTCAGATTATCATCCATTATTCAATATGTAAATTCAAGTCATCTTCTGTTGGCAACTCTTTTAAAATTTCTTTAGGCAAAACTTTTGAAATTTCATAGGAACTAACTCCTATCGGTTTATTTACATCTTTTAAAGCATATTCAACTGAAATTTTATCTTTTTCTCTACACAAAATTAAACCAATACTTGGATTGTCTTGCTTGCTTTTAATTAAATCATCAACTGCAGATAAATAAAAATTAACTTTTCCTGTATACTCAGGCTTAAATTCTGTATTCTTTAATTCTACAACAATATAACAATGTAGTTAGTATGATAAAATAATAAATCTATAAAATACTCCTTATTACCAACTTCTATTTTATATTGATTACCAACAAAACTAAAACCTGTCCCTAATTCTAACAAAACCGTTTTAATTTTTTCTACCATTACATTTTCAAGTTCAGTTTCAATATAATTTTGTTTTAAACCAGTCAAATTTAATATATATGGATCTTTCATCATATCTTTAGTCAAGTCACTTTGAAAACTAGGTAATGAAGAATTAAAATTATTAAGTTTATTTCCTAGTACTTGACGAGAATATAAGTCACTTTTTATTTGAAAAGCTAATATATCATAACTCCAACCATTACTGAGTGTTTGTTTCATATACCAAATTCTTTCGCTTTCATTTTTAATTTTATCTAAAATAAGCATATTATGTGATCAAGGAATTTGTGCAGACGCCATCTGCACTTTTTCACTTTTATTACATTCAATATAATATTTTTTCATACTTTTAAGATTACGAACAGAAAAACCTTTTATATTTGGAAAAGTTATTTTAAGTTCTAACGCTAGGTCATCAATAAACTTATTTCCCCAACTGGAATTATTAGCTATAATTTTACCAATATTATAGTAAAGATTAAGTAAACTCCTGTTAGCATTTTGAAATATCTCATACTGAGTATTATTGATTTGATTTTTTATTTCGTCAACAACACTTTTAAATTATTTATCTAGCATTTTAAACCTCCTTTTTTATGAATATTATATCATTTTCTAAATTTAATATATACTATTTTAATAACTATAATATTTAAATCTTACTTAGACAAGTTTGGAAACTATATTTTAAAAATGTCCATTACTTGTCTAAGTAAGAAAAAAAATAATTTCATTCATTTTATAAAGACAAAATAAAAATAATATGTTAAAATATTTTTAGTTATCTAATAATTTATAAAGAGGTGTAGCATAAATGGCAAAGGTAATATCATTAGTTAATCAAAAAGGTGGAGTTGGAAAGACTACCACTAGCATCAATTTAGCTGCGGCTTTGGGAGTAGAGGGTAAGAAAACCCTTTTAATTGACTTAGATCCCCAAAGAAATGCTACGACGGGACTCGGACTTTCTAACGGTGATTATGATCATGATGTTTATGAAGTTATGGCCGGAGTTTGTAGTATCAAAGAAGCAATAAAAAAAACGAAATTTAAGAATTTATCAATTTTACCGTCTTCTCTTAATTTAGCAGGAGTGGATGTAGAGTTTGTTAAAAAAATGTTAGAAGATCCTGAGTTTCGACAAAATGAACAACTAAGAAATGCAATTTCAGAAATTAGAGATAGCTATGATTATATTATCATTGATTGTCAACCGGCTTTGGGACTTGCAACTATGAATGCGTTAGTTGCTAGTGATTCCGTTATTATACCTGTTCAATGTGAATTTTTTGCACTTGAGGGAATTACACAACTTTTGAATTCTATTATTATGGTTCAATCAAGTATGAATCCAACACTTCGTATTGAGGGTGTTTTACTAACTATGCTTGATG
This sequence comes from uncultured Bacilli bacterium, assembly GCA_944358165.1. Lineage (GTDB taxonomy): Bacteria > Bacillota_I > Bacilli_A > RF39 > UBA660 > Caccenecus. The sequence goes on from CALVQS010000005.1 coordinate 19,688, forward strand.
GTAGAACGATTATTGGCTTAGAAGTTATTGAGGAAGTTCGTAAATATTTTAAAGATAAAGTGTTTAATACGATTATTCCAAGACTTGTTCGTTTAGTAGAAGCTCCAAGTCATGGGAAGCCAATTAATGAATATGATCCAAAAAGTAAAGCGACCATGGCATATGCCAATTTAGCAAAGGAAGTGATTAGTCGTGACCGAAACTAGAAAGAAAGCTTTAGGAAAGGGATTAGAACAGTTATTTTCAAATGAAGTTATTAATTTTGACCATTTTGAAAAAGAAATTGTGGATGAAGGTAAGAATAGTGGGGGAATCATCGAAATACCACTTGATGAGATTCGCAGTAATCCATATCAACCAAGAGTTATTTTTGATAGTGAAGCCTTAGAAGAACTTGCTAATTCTATTAAAGAACATGGAGTTATTCAACCAATCATTGTTAAAAAAGGAATCAAAGGATATGAGTTAGTTGCAGGAGAAAGACGTACTAGGGCAGCCAAATTAGCAGGTCTTAAAAATATTCCAGCGATTATTAAAGAATTTAATGATGTGGAAATGATGGAGATTGCTCTTATTGAAAATATCGAAAGAGAAAATTTAAACCCGATTGAAGAAGCTCGTGCTTATGAAAATATTTTAAAAATTAATAATATAACGCAAGAAGAACTTGCTCATAAATTTGCTAAAAGTAGAAGTTATATTACCAATATGCTGGGACTTCTTACTTTACCGGATATGGTTATTAAACTTGTTGAGTCAAAAGAGCTTTCTATGGGACATGCTAGAAGTTTAAGTAAACTGGAAGATCCACGAAAAATAGAGGAATTAGCACTTAAGATTGTTCGTGATGATTTAAGTGTTCGTGATACGGAAAAGATGATTCAAGCTTTAAATTTACCTAAGAAACATACAATTAGCAGGAATAATAATTATGATATTCGTTATAGTATTTATGAAAATTTATGTAGAGAAAAACTTGGAGTTAAAGTTAAAATTAATAATAAAAAGATTGAAATTCCTTATAAAGATGAAGATGAACTTGCAAGAATATTAGAAGAGTTAAATATTAATATTGAAGGAGAGTAAGATGGAATTTTTTGAAAAAGTATTTGATGTTATTATGACAAAACAAATCTTTGGAACAGCGATGGTTATACTTGTTACTTTTATTTTAATTTCTATATTTAATAAAGGTATCGAAAAGATCATGGTTAAAGGTAAGACTAGTTTTGAAATTAAAAGAAGAAAAACGATTATTAAAGTGTTTCAAAGTGTTTTTAAATATGTTTTGCTTATTATTGCTTTTTTAATTATTTTAGATTTTTATGGTGTTGATACCAAAAGTTTAATTGCTAGTTTAGGTGTTGCTGGTGTTGTTTTAGGTTTGGCACTTCAAGATACTGTGAAAGATTTAATTAGTGGTATGATGCTTATTATGGAGAATTATTTGGCAGTAGGAGATACCGTGACTTATAATGATTTTACTGGTGAAGTAATTGAACTTGGACTTAGAACAACTAAAATTAAAGGTTTTGATGGCGAAGTTATGATTGTTGCAAATCGTAATATTGATACTATTATTAATGCCTCTCAAAAGAAAGCAACTTTATATATTAACATTCCAACTGCTTATGAAGAAAAAGTAGACAAAGTCGAGAAAGTACTTACAGAGGTTATAGAAGAAGCAAAAAAAGATAAAGTTGTTCTCCCTGATTCGGCTTATCTTGGTGTTAATGGTTTAGAATCAAATGCAGTTAATTATTTGATTTATGTTGTTTGTAATCAAGATGATCGTTATAAAGTAAATCGAGAGATTTTAAAAAGAGTAAAGCTTGCTTATGATCAAGCAAAAATTAAGATTCCTTATGAACAAGTAGAGGTACATCATGGAAAAGACATTTAAATTAAATGATTTGGTTGTTATGAAAAAGCCTCATGCTTGTGGGGAGAATAAATGGAAGATTATTCGTGTTGGGGTAGATATTAAAATTAAATGTATGAATTGTGGCCGAGAAGTTATGATTGATCGTTTAGAGTTTGAAAAAAAACTGAAAAAAGTTTTGGGTGAAGAAAATGAAGAAAAGAAATCTTAAAGAAAAAATTACACTAGATCCAATTATGACCTTACTGGTTTTAATTGTTGTTACGATTGTTTTAAGTGGATTTTTATCCTTACTTGGTATCCAAGTAACTTATAATTCAATTACCGATAGTGTTAGTTTTAATTTTACACAAAGTTTGGTTTCGGTTGAAAGTTTGTTTAGTTTAAGTGGGCTGAAATATATTTTTACAACTACTGTTTCTAATTTCGTTTCTTTTAAACCATTATCTAGTTTAATTATTATATTAATTGGTATTGGTGTTATGGAAAAGAGTGGCTTTTTAAAAACAGTAGTTACTCTTTTAACTAAGAAAGCTAAGAAGAAAACCGTTACTTTTGCTTTAGTTCTTATATGTGTATTATCAAGTATTATGGGTGATTTACCTTTTGTGGTACTTATTCCTCTTAGTGCTTTAATCTTTATTTATGGACATCGAAATCCCTATATTGGTGTTATTGCGAGTTACGCAGCATTATCAGCAGGAGCAGGAATAAGCATTTTCCTTACAAGTACTGATTCGGCTTTGATGGATTATACGTTACTCGGTGCTCATGTTTTGGATCGCTCTTATACTCTTGGAACAACTTCCTTTGTGTTTATTATGCTTGTTGCAGTTATCTTGGTCTCACTTGCTATTACTTTTATTACAGAAAATATTATTGCACCAAAACTTCCTAAGTATGAATTTCCAGAGGAAGAAATGGAAGAAGAATTTGCTTTAACCAAAAGACAGTTACGTGGTTTAGTAATCGCTGGTTTTGCTGGACTCATTTATTTGCTCTTCTTTATTTATTGTATTATTCCTGGTCTTCCACTTTCTGGAGCATTGCTTGATTATTCCCAAGAGTTTTATATTGATAAATTATTTAGTGTTGATTCTTTCTTTAGTACAGGCTTTGTCTTTGTTGTTACCATGTTCTTTGTTATTTTAGGATTCTTTTATGGAATTGGTGCTAAAACTATTCGAAATAATAAAGACTTATGTGATGATTTAGGACATAGTTTAGATGGAATTGGAAAGACACTTGTATTAATTTTCTTTGCTTCTACTTTTATTAGTATATTTAAAAGTACAAATATTGGCGAAGTAATTACAGCTGGACTTGCTAATATTCTTACAATCGATGGTTTAGGAGCTTTTCCTCTTATTATTATCTTGTTTGTTATTAGTGCCATTGCTACTTTGTTTTTGCCAGGCTCTGTGTTTAAATGGGCAATTATGGCAGGAATTGCCGTTCCAGCATTTATGAATATTGAACTTAGTCCAGAATTTGCTCAAACGATTTTCCGATTTGGCGAGTGCGTTACCATGGGACTTACTCCTTTAGCAACTTATTATGTTATTTATCTTGCTTATTTGGAGAAATATAATCAAAATTCAAAACCAATTAATTTATTTAAAACTTTACGTTTTCAAATACCTTATAGTGTAGCTGTTGCTGTTATTTTACTAGCAGTAGTTATCGTTTGGTATATAATTGGTTTACCACTTGGAGTGGGTGGAGTTACAACATCAGTTTAAGCTGGTGTTTTTGTTTAAGAAATTTTTCATATAAAAATGATCAAACTATGATATAATAGTTTTACTTGGAGGGATTTTTATGAGTTTAAAAGCGGGTATTGTGGGTTTACCTAATGTAGGGAAATCTACTTTGTTTAATGCTATTACAAAGAAAAATATTTTAGCAGCAAATTATCCTTTTGCAACGATTGATCCAAATGTAGGAATGGTAACGGTTCCAGATGAAAGACTACAATTTTTAGAAGATTTGTATCTTCCGAAAAGTACGGTTCCAACTACTTTTGAGTTTACCGATATTGCTGGTCTTGTTAAAGGAGCATCAAAAGGTGAGGGACTTGGAAATAAGTTTTTGAGTCATATTCGAGAAGTTGATGCCGTAGTTGAAGTAGTAAGATGTTTTGATGATGCTAATATTACTCATGTTGAAGGTAAAACAGATCCAATTCGAGATATTGAAATTATTAATGTGGAACTTATTTTGGCTGATTTAGAAATTATAGAAAATCGGTTAAATAAAATTCAAAAGAAAGCAGAAACTACAAAGGATAAAGAAACTCTTTTTGAAGTACAGGTTTTAACAAAAGCAAAAAGTGCATTAGAAGCAAATACTCCTCTTCGTTTGGTTTCTTTTAGTGAAGAAGAAAAGCTTGTGATGAAGCCTTTTAGCTTTATTACTTTAAAACCACTTATTTATGTTGCCAATGTGTTAGAAGATGATGTTGTATTAGGAGAAAATGCTTATACAAAATTAGTAAGTGAGTATGCATCTAAAGAAAGTGCCGGAGTAATTGTGATGTGTTGTAAAATGGAATCGGAATTATCTGAGTTAAGTGATGATGATAAAAAGATCTTTTTACAAGAACTTGGTATTTCAAATAGTGGTTTAGATCGACTTATTTTTGCTACTTATTCTCTTCTTGGTTTAGCAACCTTTTTTACAGCAGGTGCTGATGAATGTCGAGCTTGGACTTTTAAAAGGGGTATGAATGCTAAAACTTGTGCTGGGTTAATTCACTCTGATATTGAAAGAGGATTTATTAAAGCAGAAGTTATGAGTTTTGATGATTTGCATGAATATAAGAGTGAGTTAAAAGTAAAAGAAGCTGGTAAACTTCGTCTTGAGGGTAAAGATTATTTAATGCAGGATGGGGATATTGTTTATTTTCGCTTTAATGTTTAAACTTTTTTCGTTATAATTTATTTTAATTTCGGTAAATATAATGATATGGGGAGTTATTTACTAAAAATGGAACATATGATATAATGAAGATATAGGAGGAATTATGAATCAGTTATTATCAAAAACATTTTTATGGATGTTTGTGGGTTTATTTGTTACATTTTTAACAGGTTATATTGTGTCTATGAATGAAAATATGCTTTTATCTGTGTTTAATGGACCAATGTTTTGGATTATTATCATTTTAGAATTTGCACTTGTTATTTTCTTTTCAGCAAGAGTTCATAAAATGAAGCCAATTACAGCGAAGATTTGCTTTTTACTTTATTCTTTTGTAAGTGGACTTACTTTTTCAAGTGTATTTGTTGCATTTGAAATTAGTAGTGTTATGTATGTTTTCTTAATTGCGGCGGTTGTTTTTGCAATATTTGGAGCGATTGGTTATTTCTTAAATGTTGATTTGAATAAAATAGGTACTTATTTATTAATGGGATTATTGGCTATTATTATTTGTTCGATTGTTAATATTTTTGTAGGTAATTCTACTTTTGATCTTATAATCTCTATTATTGCTTTATTAATATTCTTTGGATTTACTGCTTATGATATTCAAAAAGTGAAAATACTTAGTAATGCAGGGATTGATGGAGATGTAGTAGCAATTAATGGAGCTTTTGAGCTTTATCTAGATTTTATTAATATATTCTTACATTTATTATCTATTATTGGAAACTCTAAAGATTAGGGTTTCTTTTTTTGATAGATATGATAAACTATTGTTAGTGAGGTATTTATGATTGAAGAGGTAAAAGAAAAAGTTTGCGAATTATTAAATAATGAACAATCTGGACATGATATGGAACATATTAATCGAGTTTTAAATTTATCTTTAAAATTTTGTGAAAAAGAACAGGGTGATAAAGATATTGTATCTTTGATTGCACTGTTACATGATGTTGATGATTATAAATTGTTTGGAATGGATAATGCTAAAAATTTAACAAATGCTAGAAAGATTATGAGTGATTGTAAAGTAGATGAAAATATTCACAAACAGGTAATTGCTGCTATAGAAACGATTGGTTATAGTAAAAGATTAAAGGGGATAGAGCCTAAGGCGATTGAAGCAAAGATTGTATCTGATGCTGATATGTGTGATGGAATAGGAGCTACAGGAATTCTTCGAAGTTATCAATATAATATCTATCATGGAAATTTATTTTTTGATAAGGATGTCTTTCCTGTTTTAGATATGTCTTCTTCGGATTACATGAATAAAAAAGATGGAACGGTAGTTACGCATATGTTTGAAAAACTACTCAGATTAAAAGATATGATGCTCACTCCATCTGGAAAAATAGAAGCATCAGAAAGACATCATATTATGGTTTTATTTTTAAATCATTACTTTCATGAAGTAGGTGCAATAGATTGGATTAAGTATTTGGAACAATATTTGAATAAATAAAAAAGAAGATTATTTCCATCTTCTAGTATGTTCGACTTTTTCCCATTTTACTTCTTTTTTTAAGAAAGCTTTTATTGCACATGGAACGTAGGTAGCAAAAAATAATGGGCTAAATAGAATTGTTTTTATTTGCATTTTTTCGGATATGTTTATTTTATCTTTGTCTTTTAAAATAATATAGGCAGTCATAAAGGCAAAGAGAATGTATGCTAGCATGATTATAAGAATGATTTTTGTTAAACAAATTTTGGATATTGGATCAAATATATTATGGATTTTAATTAAAGTGATCATTTGATTTAAAATGTATAAAAAAGCACCAATAATCATTACAATATAGGGTTTCATACCACTGATTTCATTTATTAAGGAACCAAAATTAGGATTGTTTTTTAGTATCTTTCTAAATTCGGGAATATATTTTTTTCTACTAGCAAAGTATCCTTTAATCCAACGTGTTCTTTGATTGATTGTATTTTTATATTTGATTGGTTGTTCATCATAAAAGATGGCATTTTTGTTGTAAATGCTGGTTAAATTGTGTTTTATCGAATAAAGAGTTAGTTCATAGTCTTCTGTTAGAGAATGAAAGGGGAAAGACTCCCATTTCTTGATTAATTCGCCTTCAATGTATAGTCCGGTACCAGATAAAGTGACATTTCGGGATTGTTTGGATTTGGTTTCATTTCCGTTGGAATTTAGGAAAGCAAAGGTGATACCGGAACAGGCAGATATAATTGAATCATTTCCATTTTTTAAGTTACGATAACCAGTAGCAATGTCGTAGCCATTTTGATAAGATTTTTCCATTTCTTCAAAGAAATGACTATCTAATACATTGTCTGCATCTAGAATAAAGTAGGCATTGTAGAATTTATTTTTTTCTTTTAGGTCTTTGATACATTCATCTAGGGCATAACCTTTTCTTTTTAAGTCTAATCTTTTTCTAATAAAAATTGTTGCATGATGCTTTTTGGCTATTTCTACCGTTGGATCACTTGTTTGTTCAACAATTACATATACATCTTCCGTATTTACTTTTTTTGTTTGCTTTTCGATACTTATTAATAAATCTTCAATTACTTTTGATTCATCTCTAGCAGGGATTAGAACACAAAAGTTTTCTAATTTTTTTCTTTTTATTTTGGGAAAATTATTGTTTTGTCTAGCTAGAAAAGATGTTGTAAATAGCATTAATAAGCCAATAATAATTAGAGTAATACCGATTGCTTCTAAAATCATTTTACCACCTACTTTGTATACTTCATGTTTGTATAAATAGTTCTTAAAAATTCATCAGGATATACTTTGTCGTAAAATTCACCAACGATTGTAAATGGTTCAAATCCTTTATTTCTTAGAGTTGCTCTACCTAAAGCTGTAAAAGATATCAACATGTCTAAACTCATAAATATTACTAATATTACAACTAAAGGCTTTCCTATTTTACTTGGTATGGCCTCTATCCATTTTGATAAAATAGGGTATATTACATGAACTAAAATCATAGATGCAAATCCCCAGAAAAGCATATAAGGAATGGTTGTTCTTCCATTAATATTTAAAAAGTAAGTACTGTAATCCCATGATGCTACACCTAAAACTAGTTCCATTAAATAACTGATTACATATTCAATAACTCCTCCAAGTAGGGCACCATATAAAAACGTTTTTAAGGGATGCATTTTTTTCTTTCCGAGTAAATATATTATGAGGGCAATGCCAGCTCCATATAAGGGATTAAAGGGACCATATATAACACCTTTATGACTCGGCCAAAAAAATTCTTGGGTTCTTATGAAATGTTTGACGCATCCTAATATATTTTCATGAAGTACACCAATAAAACAGCCAATTACAAAAATTAAAAACATTTTTGAAAAGCACATTCCTTTAGCAAAAGGTTTGTCAACTCGCTTAAACCATAATTTAAATTTTTTAATCATAAACATCACAACTAATTATATTATAGCAATTATTTGGGGTTTTTGAAAGTATTTTACATTTTCTAACAAAATTGTAATAATTTCAGCTTATTTCCTTGACAAAAGGGGTAAAAAGCTTTAAGATAGATAACTATCTATTCGGGGAGGTTATTATGAAGAAGATATTATTCGTATTTTTAATGGTTGTAGCAATTATTATGCCAGCGAATGTAAATGCAGCGGTTGATTTTACTGGTTATTATTGTGATTCAAAACAAGATCTTGGTGATGGTACTTTTTATATGACTTGTCATATTGTTGTTACTAGTACACAAGAAATTAATCATGTTAAGGGGCAACTTGTTTTAACGAATGTTACTTTAGAAAGTATTAAAACTTATGATGATTGGACTAGCAATAATGGTCTTTCATCAAGTGTTGATTTTAGTGCTACATCAGGACATACCGGTACTTATACTGTTGCTGATTTACTTTTTACTGGTGATTTAAGCGCAGAGAAGTGTGAAGCTAGTTTTATGCCAGATAGCGCTGTTTATGAAGAACCTGATGAACCAACTCAGCCAGAAGAACCTGAAAATCATGTTTGTATGATTGTAGATGGCATTTATTATGGTGAAGGTGGCAATGTTGTTACAGAAGAAGAGTATTATGAACAATGCTGTAATTATACTTGTACCATTATTGATGATAAGTATTATTTTGATTCTAATGGTAATTCTGTTACTTATGATGAAATGATTGAAGATTGTAGTGAAACGGATATTACTGTTGATCCAGAAGAACCTGTGGATAATCCTCAAACAGGAATTGATTATGGTTATATTTTACTTCCAATTGGCATAATATCTATTATAGCTATTGTTAAGATTTCTAAGAAAAATACAAAAATTTATAAAATATAGTTGAAATTTTTAGATAATATGATATAATTTATATTATCTAAGAAATGCAGGTGTAGTTTAATGGTAGAGCTTCAGCCTTCCAAGCTGATAACGTGGGTTCGATTCCCATCACCTGCTCCATAAGGTAAAATCGTCGCACCAATGTGACGTTAATGATTAAATCAATCTGAAAAGATTGATTTTTTTGTGCGTTATTGCAAAGAAAGGTGTGATGTGATATGATTAAAATAATTAAAAAGAAAATCAATATGAGTGATGAACTCAAAACCAAAATTAATTGGTCTTGCAAATTTAATAACAGACCCTACCAGATTATTGAGGGTCACCTAAGAATTGTGGAACATACAAATCTAGCGTATGTTGAGCCACACAAAGTAATTATTGGAGAAACACTATATTTATTCTTCAATGAACAAAAACATTTTTATATTGGGAATTTAAAGAAGAAAATCCCTAT
>CALVQS010000006.1 GCA_944358165.1 uncultured Bacilli bacterium
AGTTTTTTGATTATTTAAAGGGCTTTCTTGAAATTTATATGTGTTGCTGTATTGACACCAAGATTACAAGAATTTTCAACTACTTCAAGCATAGTCTGAGTTCCATGGCCTCCAGCTTTCCAACAATGAATCGTTGCACCATCTACATGAATAGAACCACTATCCGTAAAAGTATCTTCAAATAAATTAATCGTCTTTTCTTCTAAAGCAGCAGATAAAGTAATAATTTTAAAAGTACTTCCTGGTTCATAAGTCATCCAAATAGGTAAGTTCCGATTAATAATTTCGGTAGTATAACCTTGGTAAGAATTACTATTAAAAGTAGGACGACTAGCCATGGCTAAAACCTCACCCGTATCTGGATCCATAGCAACAATTAAAGCTTGTTCTGGATCATATTTACTAACGGCATTATCGAGTTCATTTTCGATGGCCAGTTGCAAATCCAAATCAATAGTAAGTTGTAAAGTAATCCCACTAGTTGGAGCTTCATACACTTCGGTTAATTCTAGTTTATTCCCTTTTCCATCTGAAAAATATTTAATTGCCCCATCAGCCCCAGTTAAATATTCATCATAATAAAGTTCTAATCCTGATAAACCTTGATTATCAATCCCAACATATCCTAAAACATGAGATAAAACAGTATCATAAGGATAATATCTTTTACTTTCTTTTAGCAAATAAACTCCATCATATCCTAAGGAATCAATCTCTTCTGCAATCTCATAATCAAGTCCTCTTCCCTCAGGATGCACTCTTTCAATCGAAGTCGATTTTGTAACATGCTTTAACATATCTTGATAATCCGTTCCTAAAATATCAGATAAATCTTTAGCAACTGCTTCTGGATCATCAATTTGCCCAGGAACGACAACCAAAGAGACTGTTGTAACATTGGTTGCTAGAACTTTCTCATTACGATCCACAATTTCTCCACGATCTGCTTTTATAGGAAGTTCTCTACTCCATAAACTTTCTGCTAAATTAGAAAGTTTATCATAAGCAAACACTTGAATATAAAATACTTTAATAATAATAGCAACTAATATAATAACACTAATCAAAAAAATAAAACGTATTCTTTCATGAATAGCACTAAAAAACATAGGACTCACCAATAAAAGATATGAAAAAAGTTAGAAACTTATGATTTCTAACAACCCATAGCTTTAATTTTTTCAACATTTATATGAGCCATTAAATCTATTCTAACACCAACTTCTATCAATTATATGGTTGCTAGTTCTTGTTCTAATATTTCAATTATTTGTTTTATTGCATCAATGGTATCTTCAAAATTCACATTTTTTACATAGTTAAGTTTCTTACTATAATTATCGAAGAGTTCTTTTAATACAACACTATCTTTTATTATTTCAAACATATCATTTAAGTATTCTATATTAAAATTTGTATTTCTATGTTTAAAAGTTCTTTCTACTGCTTTAACAAGTATATTTTTATTTACTTTATCTATATGATTATTTATTAATATATATCATAAAAATCCTTTGCCCTTGTAGTAGAAATATTTTTACTAATAATACTTTCAATTTTTTCGGCAATTATAGTTTCAATTGTGTATGCCATAATATTAATAGTTTTATCTTCGAAAATAGAATTGTATTTATACTTTATTTCTCTTGGTGTAATTATATCTCCTGTAGTTACTTCTATAAAGAAATGTGTTTTTAATTTATTAAATTGACCATAGACATTTATTCTATAACCACCATATTTATCTTCTAATCTAATATCTCTAATACTTTCAATTTTAAAGATAAAACCATCTTCTATATTTATTGATAATATTTCTTCAAAAATATTTCTAATAGATTCTTCATTTAATGGAATACTTTTTAATGTAGCATCTATATCTTTTGTAGTTCTCATATCACTTCCTATAATTGAAGAAAGTAATACACCACCTTTTAAAATAATGTTATCTCTATACTTGCTTTTTTCTAGTCTCATTAATACGTGTTCAAAGAAAAACATTTGATGAAGATGTAACGATACATCATTACTTCCATTAGCACGTTTTTTAATAAGTGCATTAAGTTTATCACTATTCATTACAAAATCACCTGAATAATTTCTGCTACTTCTTTTTCAATATTTAATTTTTTTGAATATTTAGCAAGTTTTAACATATCTTTATCTTTTCTTTCAGCATACCATTTTAAAGCTTTAATATAAATTTCTTTATCCATATGGTTTTTATCTTTAATAATATCACAAATAGTTCTTTCTACATCATAGCACTTAATATCCATACCAAAAGGAGATTTAATAGTTTCCATTCCTAAATCTAAAAGATTATTATCTACATAATGAAGTGATACAGCATCAATATTTTGTAATGGTCCACCATAACCACGTGGTACCGTGATATCAAAATACAATGGAGTTCTATCTGATAGATCATGCAAAAATAGAGCTGTAGTATATGAAAATATAGCATTTTTACTTTTAGAAATAATTTTATAATAATCATCATTAATCATATTTGGTAATGAATAATATCCAGTCGATACTCTTTCTAATAAGCCACCATCACATAATCTTTTCAATGCCATCTTATTTAATCCATTATCAACTACTTCTTTAGTAGTAATATATCCGTCATTTTTTTGTACTAATTGTAAAATCTTTTCTGAATCATTCACAAGTAACACCTCTCTTATGATAATTATACTATATTAATAACTAAAAGAGAATAGATTTTGTTACTTTTTTAATTATTTTTTTAATTATTTAATTTTAAAAGTAACATATTATACAAACTATAGTATAAAACAATTTAACATTCTTTGCTTTTTGAAGTAAGCCATTATAACCATTATTAACAGCAATATCATATTTAATAGGAATTCGATTAGATAATCCGTGTAGATATAAAGCTATCATATTAGAATAAATAGTATTTTTGTAGTCCGCGACTTACTCTTTCTATTTTGCTTTCTTTAATAAGTTTAGTTAAATAGAATCTAGGAATATTATGATCATTAACATCTTTAGTAGTTAAATAGCCATTTTTAAATAAATTTATAATTTTATTTTCATATTCCATATCTGTTTTCCTTTCGCACTTAAATATGGTATAATTTAAGTGCAAAAGGAAATATTTATTTTAAAATTCCTATTTTACAGAAATAAAATATTAAAGATACTAATGTAACAATTTGCCTTTTTAATAACCTCTTTTTTATCATGATTCATATCTATAAAATTTACATGAAGTTGATACCAACTATCAAAACTAAATAATAATTCTACTTTTCCAGGCTTAAAATTAATAACACTAACAGAAATTGATGTATAAGGAATCATATAAATCTTTTTTAGTAAACTGCACATATATCTGGTAACCTATCTACCATAACAATTCCCCAAACTACATTAAAAATATATTATAAAAAAAGAGCAATCATTTTGCCCTTTAATCATCATAATAAGTTTTACGCTCTAACGTTTCTTCTGCACGTTCTAAAATATTTTCAATATGTTCTAACTGATATTCATAATCATGATAATTACTATAAGAAATTTCGCCTCTTTTATACATAGATTCCAAACGATCATCATAATTATCAACTTTTTCTTCTAAAATCTCAATTTTAGGTTCCCATTCTCTATAAACAGTTACACCTTCACTTCTATTAACAGAAGTCCCTAAATTATTAATCGAATTTAGAATACTCTGTGCTTCTGTATTATATCCAGATATAGTAGTAGTAATATTAGTAGTATTTGTAGTTGTATTATTAGCATTGTTATTCGTTGATTGATTATCATTAGAACTAGAATTATTATTTGAGGTATTTTGATTATTATTAGAGTTATTATTTGATGATGTTTGGTTACTATTATTCATTTGATTATTATCATCATCATATTCTTGGTCTACTTTTATAACATCACCGGTAATTGCATTAATTTCATATTCATATTCTTTATTATTAGAAACAAAATCTACTTCATATACCATCGCACCATCATCATAATCCATCTCAACACTACTCCAAGTAGGATTACTAACATTTGCATGATCTAAAGCAACTTCCAAAGCTTTGTCTCGACCAATATAAGCTTTATCACTAACAGTACCAGAAGTTGTTACATCATCACGAGTACTTCCAAGAAGTAAATTAAGTTCATTAATAGATAAGTCTTTTAACTGGTCATAAGTATATAAATTATTTTTAGCAATTAATTTTTCAATGAGTTCTAATTTTCCTACAGATATACCATATTCTTGTGCTAATGCTTCTTCTTCACTTGTAGAACTAATATTTTGACTAACAACCGATAAATTATTATTAGTTAAATATCCACTTAATTCATCTACAATTTTTTTCCTTAAAACTTCACTTTCTTCACTATTTTTACTATCTACCGAAATAAGAATAGAATTAGCTAGTTCATCTATATAACCGTTTTTAACCATAGAACCAATTAAAGCATTAATAGCAACATTCATATCACTACCCTCAAGATCCATATCTTCTAATATCTTACGAGCATCCTCATTATTTGCTTTAACGCTTAACACTTTTTCTTTTTTATTAACCGTAAGAGCAATACTTGGATTTACATCAATCCCAATAATAGATGCCACTTTCATATTATTATTAAAATAGAAAACTCCCAAAAACAAACAAACACAAACCGCTAAACAAGTACTTAATCCTACAAATAATCCTTTTTTACTTTTCTTTTCCTCCTTCTTCACAAGTACCATTCCCTTTCTCTTTTTTAATTCATTCATGTTGAAATCGGGAAGTACAATATTATTAAAAGCTTTTTGAATTTTATTTTTGATTTTACTCATATCGATTCCTCCTTTACAATCTCTTTAATTCTTTTAATTGCTCGATGATATTTAGATAAAGTAGTAGATAATTTTAAATCAAGCATTTTAGCAATTTCATGAAAACGAAACCCATCAACCACATGAAGTACCACGATTTGTCTTTCTTCACTCGTTAATTTATCTAACAAATATTTAACAAATATTTTATCATCATTCTTATCTTCACTTGAAAACACTAAATCATCAATATTTGCCATTTCTCTATTTTTCCTTAATCTCATATAAGATAAGTTCTTCGTGATTGTAAGAATCCAAGCCATTGGTTTATCTTTATTTTCATATTGATCTGCATGATTATAAATGGTAATAAAAGTTTCCTGCATCACTTCCAAAGCATCATCATGGTTTTTAAGAATACTTAAAGCAAAGCTATAAATATTTTTATTAATCGTATCATATAACTCATGTAATGCCCCACTATCTTTATCTGCAATTTTTACTATACAATTACTTATGTCCATCTTTTTTACTCCTTTCACTAAGACAATGCAACAAACAATCATTTTATTGCAAAAAAATTAATTTTTTTAAACTTATATAATTAACTAAATTATATTACATAATAATGAATACGAAAAGAGAAAATAACATAAGAGTTAATGTTTAATTTCTTATATTTTTTTTACAATAATTTTTATATAAAAGTTCAATATTTTCAAATGTCACTATCTCAAATATTTTTCATAATACCATTTTCTTTCTAGCATACTTCTTCGACCTTTTCTTGTTCTTTCAACAAATGTAAACGATATATCTATAAAAATAAAAAGAGCAATTATTTTGCCCTTTCAAATAACTATATATAACTATTTAAATAATTTTTCACAACAACTTTTGAATTTCTTTCCTGAACCACAAATACATGGTTCATTTCGATCTGGTAAAATAATATTTTCTTTTAAATGATGTAAATTATTTCCATTATAAATCCATACCGGAAATTCTGGTAATACAGTAGAAGTTTCTTTATAAAGTTCTTCAATTGAACCACAAATATTAGTTAAGATACTTTCACTATGAACATCAAATCCAGCATAAAAAATTAAATCATTAAGAAACGCATTAAGGTCTACAGGATACAAATGCATTTCTAAAAAATTAAGAAAATTCAAAACTTTTTCTTGAAATAAATCTAATTTATATTTTCCAAAACTAATTAATTCTTCTAAACGATATTTTGCCATCTTAAATGGCCTGCGAAGCTTTAAAACATCCTTATAATAAGGAAATTCACAAGAAACCAAATAATCTTCCTTTTTATAACGAACCACTTCTACTTTTCTCTTCCACCTTAAATTGCTTTTTATTTGCTTCATAAAAGTAGCTCGGTCATAAGAAATAGTGTGTTCACTTAAAAGCAAAATTACTTCATCCACTTTTATCGTATTATAAACTTGAGCAATTCCTAAAATGACACTGTCAACTACATCACTCATTGCCTTTTGCTCTTCATCAAGCAAATTAAAAGCCATTTTCACATAATTAACCAGATCCTCTGGAATAAAATACTCATTATTTTCTAACAAAACCAAATAATGCTTCTGTAAATCTTGAAACAACAAATAATCAATATATCCATTTTCTTGCTTTTTAATCTTATCATCTAAAAGTTTTTTTAAAATATTTATTTCTTCTACATTACAAAGTTGTGTAATAATTTCTGGATCACTTTTATAAAGAGAAAAGATCGAATGATACATATCATTTCGACTCACTTTCTCATATGCTAAAGGTTGTTTTACAACCAAAGAATAAAAATCATAAACTCTTTCTTTTGCATCTTTAAGCATGTATTCTTTTAATTTCATCATTGATACTCCTCTAAAAGTTTTTTATGAATACCAGGCTCAACAATATTAATCGCATTAATTGCATTTTCTAAGCTAACTTTAAAGTTACCTTTATAAAAAGCATTTTCTGCTTTAATGAGTCCTAACTCAACATCTTTATACATAGCCCGGTACCGATTTCCATAAACAATTGCAGCCTCTGCCATCTTTGCCGTCTTTACTGCTTCTTTAACAGTATTATAAACTTTCAAAGTAAGATCACGTGCGGTATCCACTCTTGTATTTAAAGTTTTAATAGAAATTGGTCTTTTATCAAGTTCCGTTACCATATCATTAATAGATGCAGCAGCCTCAGATAATTCTACATAAAAATTTTTAGGTGTAACGGGTAATTTATAAGACCTCATATTATTTTTAGCTTGATTTAAAATATATTTAATTTCATCTAATTGTTCTCTAGCTCGTTTTTCATCTTCTTTTAAAGAACCTAAACTACGCAAAGTTTGTTCTAACTTTTCTTCAGTCTTTAATAATTTAGCATTTAAAATTTCCATTTCTTTTTGTAAACGGGAAAAAGCAAAAACATTTCTACGACGTAAATCAATAATCCGCGAATAATCATCTTTAATTTCTACAATTTCTTTACTAATAACATCTAATACGGAAACATCTTCATCACTTAAATCATAACTATACTTTAAATCATCAATTTTACGATTTAAATCATTACTAATTTTTTCTAATTTCGTTGCTTTAATCAAAATACTTCTTTCAAAATCTTCAAAGATTCTTTTAGCAAGTCTTTCTTTATCAAAATTATGATACAAAGAATCAAAATAATCTAAAATAGTTTTAAGTTCAAACACACTATCTTCCAAATTCAAAACATTAAGTCTTCCAAAAACATCATTAATCTTCTTCTCAGATTCCGTGATATTATAATCGATATTTAAGTAATCTAAATTATAACCTTCTTTTTCCATCTTGGTTGTAATTTTTTTAATATCTGCAATTTTATCAGGAATTAATTTTTTACCCATGATAATAATGGATGGTGCTTCTTCCACCACTACTTTTAAGTTACCAATCGTATCATCAATCGCTTTAACAATCTTACCGACTTCGGTATACTCATTTTTCTCCATAGCAACTTCAAAAGCACTAAAAAGTTTATCAACGTTTTCAAATTGTAATTCAATTGGTGTTTCTACTTCGCTATAATCCATTTTATTTGCATGATACTTCGTAAGAATAGCTCGGTATTCACTTTTAAGCTTGGTAATTGTCTCCCGATTCTTTTCTTCACTTAACGTAATTTCTTTAATCTCATCTAATAAAAAGTTAGATTTGGTTTTAACATAAGCAATTTGTAACTCGAGTGATGCAATCTTTGGTTTTAAAGACTTATAATCTTTATCTTCAAAAGCATTTTCAATTTCAATTAAAGCATCCGTAATTTTAGGCACTTCAACTTCTTTAATTTCTTTTAATCTTGCTTGCCAATCATCATATTTCTTTTGCATAGCATCATTATTAATTAAAGCCCCTACTTTATTTAATTCCGATAAAATAGATGCACCTACAATCAAATTCTTATCTCTTTCCAAATTAGCAATCTCATCTTTATATTTATTTCTCTCTTTTTTATTAATCAAATTCAAAACAACAATAATAAGAACAACTGTAAAAACATAATAAAAAATTCCTATGAAAATAAAAGTAGTTCTTGACATACTATTCACTTCCTATGATTTAATTGTATCACATCTTAGGGTTATTTGTCGATATGAGAGCGAAAAAAAATTACTCTTTTAAAAAGTAATTTAAAATTTTAAATAAACTCTCTTTAATCCAGATTCTTGAATACGAAAATCTTCTAGCAAATCATCACTAGTAAGCAAGCTAAAATAACGATTCCCACCTGGAACAAGCTCTACACTTCCTTCAAGTCTAGTACCATTAGAACGGAAAGACAAATAAGAATGAGGCTCTATTTCGTTTGTATTACTCAAAAAATCAATAACTGCTTGATATCCTGGTAAATCACTTCTTCCTAAATATTTTAAATAACTTCCATTTTGATAAACGACAAACTGATTAGGTGAAGTCATTTGATCATACAAATTATCTCCTAAACTAGCCACCCATTTGGCACTAATAATTCGGTTATATGCTGTATTAATAACATTCGTTGCTTCTTCATAATCATATCCTGCACAGCATGCCTCTGCAACAGCTATCGCACAACAAACATCAAGTTCCTCACTTGTAAGCTCAAATGTATCCAATATTTTTTCTACTTTCTCCTCATATGTAAGCGGAACCTTTTTATAAGCTAATAGCTCTACTGAAGTAGTTGGCTGAATCGTTCTAACTCTTCTTTCTGCTACATTAGAACTTACCAAATCATTTTGCTCTTGTTTTTCTGCCTTGTTAGTAGAACTAGTATTTGTAAGCAAAATACAAATACTAAGAGCCAAAGAAGAAGTAAGTTTTATTCCATACCGACTTGCAATCTTTTTAATTTCTTTTAACTTTCTTTTATCATTCCAAATTTCTAAATTCATAAAAACCACCCTTTCTTTTGCAAACAACAGTCCTCATAATACCACAAAATTAAAAATATAAAGTTCCATTTTTAAAATATATATGCAAACTTGACATTTATTTGACAAAAAAGAAAGCTATTTTTCGCTTTCTTCTAACATAGTAGTAATAAAAAGTCCATAACCAGTTGCCACTTGATCGGTCACCACATGCGTAACTGCTCCAACAAGTTTTCCATCTTGAACTATTGGTGAACCACTCATACCTTGAACAACCCCTCCTGCTTCATCAAGTAATCTTTCATCTGTTATTTCAAAAGAAATATTTTTAATTTCACTATTTTCATTAATTTTTGTAATTTCAATTTCAAATTCTTCGACCGTTTCATCTTCTAACACTGTATAAATAGTTGCTTTTCCCACTTTTACTTCCTCTGGTTCCGCAATTTCAATTAAATCTTCTTCATCGTAAGAAGCACTATATTCTCCATAAATACCAAATTTGGTATTTTTATCAATATCTCCATAAACCGTATTATAATAAAATTTCGCATTTTTACTTCCCGGTTTTCCATCAGCACTTTCATCAATGCTCGTAATTTCATTCTTAAAAATACTACCCGTTTTTACTTCGACAATCTTAGAAGTTTTCGATTCCAACACTTCGTGACCCAAAGCCCCATAGATTCCTGTTGCCGGATCAATAAAAGTTAAAGTTCCAATACCAGTAATCCCATCTTTTACATATAATCCCGTCTTATAAACGCCATTTTCTAAGAAGAGTTCAATCGTTGTAACTTTCTCTTTATCTCCTCTTTTATAGGTAATTAAAACTTCCCCATCATCGACATATTCTTCTAAGGCTGAAGACAAATCTTGGGTAGAAGAAACAGATTTATCACCAACTTTGGTAATGATATCCCCCTCTACTAAATCAGACTTATGATATTTCCCATCTATCTTATAAAAGCCAATGACCATCACTCCATCGCTTTCAATATGAATACCGATGGTTTCTCCACCTAAAATAACTTCCGACGAATATGCCCATACACTAACCGGTAAGAACATTGCAATTAAAAAAACTATAAATTTTTTCATACTAACCACCATTACTAGTATGGAATATTTATAGTTTTAAACGCTTACAATTATTGGTTTTTACCAATATTTTCTAGTATTGACGTCCAAAATACAAACGATATTTCGCCTTTTTACCACAAACCACACAATCGGTATGAATTTCTTCATCTTCAATTAAGCAACGACTTTTCATGCTAAACTCATCTTTGATTTTAGCTTCACACGCCTCATCACCACACCAATTTGCTTTAATAAATCCTGGCTTTGTCGTAGCAATTTCCTTAAATTCATCCCAGTTATTAGCTTCATAAATCATAGAATCTCTTCTTTTTAAAGCACGGTCATACAAATTTTGTTGAATATTGGAAAATAAAGAATTTAAAGAAGATACAACATCCCCAACCGGCATTTTCATTTTTTCTAACGTATCTCTTCTAACCACTGTTACTTCCTCATTTGCCAAATCTCTTTTGCCAATTTCAATTCGAACCGGATATCCTTTTACTTCGGCATCGGCAAACTTAAACCCAGGTGTTTTATTAGATAAATCGACTTTATAAGGTATTCCTACCTCATCAAGACTCCTGCTTAAAGTATCAACCGCATCTTGTACTTCTTCATCATTTCCAATCGGAATTAAAATAGCTTTTACTGGAGCAATATTGGGAGGTAACACAAGTCCACGATCATCACCGTGCACCATGATTAAAGCACCGATCATTCTTGTAGTAACTCCCCAACTTGTTTGATATGGAGTTTTAAGTTTATTATCTTGATCCAAAAATTGGATACCAAAAGCTTTGGCAAAGCCTTGACCAAAATAATGACTAGTTCCATTTTGTAGTGCCACACCATCATACATCATTGCTTCTAAAGAGTATGAGGCAACCGCCCCAGCAAACTTTTCTTTTTCTGTTTTCTTACCTACCAAGACGGGAATGGCTAAACCATTTCTTTGAAAATCCTCATATACATGAAGCATTCTTAAAGTTTCCTTAATTGCCTCTTCTTCCGTTGCATGCATGGTATGTCCTTCTTGCCATAAAATCTCTCTACTACGTAAAAATGGTCTAGTAGTCTTTTCCCATCTTACAATCGTACACCACTGATTATAAAGTTTAGGCAAATCACGATAAGATTTAATAATTTTTTTATAATAATCACAAAATAAAACTTCACTTGTTGGCCGAACACACAAGCGTTCCTCTAATTTTTCACTACCTCCATAGGTTACCCAAGCAACTTCTGGAGCAAACCCTTCCACATGTTCTTTTTCTACATTTAGTAAACTCTCAGGAATAAACATTGGCATTTGCACATTTTCATGACCAGTTTCCTTAAATTTTGCATCTAATATCTTTTGCATATTTTCCCATATTGCATATCCATAAGGACAAATAATCATACTTCCCTTAACCGAAGAATATTCAACTAATCCTGCTTTTTTCACAACATCAGTATACCACTTTGCAAAATCTACATCACGACTTGTAATATCTTTTACCTCACTCATCTTATTCCTCCACTTTAAAATCAACTAATTCTTTATTTTCCGTTAAAATCTTATTTACTTTCTCGGTTGCACTATTTAGTTTTTCGCTGCAATACTTTGCTAATTTCATTGCTTCCGTATACTTAGAAATAGCTTGGTCTAACTCAACATTACCAGCTTCAAGTTCCTTTACGATAGCTTCTAACTCTTTTAATGCATCTTCAAATGATTTTTCCATTATTCTACCTCCTCTACTATTGCCTTCACACTACCGGCATGAAATCGTATATCTATTTTATCATGAATCTTCAAATCTTGGCTAGACTTTATAAGCTCATCACCCTTTTTAACTAAGGAATAACCTTTATCCAAAATATTCAAAGGATTCACTAACTTTAAAGTATTAACAATCATTTTATAATGATGATCATGATCTAAAATAATTCTTTTAATATTACTATATAATGTTTTTTCTTGAAAAATTAACTTTTCTTGTTGAACTTTAAATAGTCGCATCGGATCTTTAAGTACAAAACTACTTTGGATATGAGACATTTGTAACTTGTAATTATCTAATTTCTTTAAAACATAATTATTCAAGCTCTCCATCAAATTATCAAGTTTTTGCTCTTTCATCTCATATAAAGATAAAGGATTTTTAAGAATATAAGAGTTTTTCACTGCATCAAGTCGCAACTGATTTCGGCGCAAATAATTACTCATAAACTCATTTGCTCGAATCCTCAAAGTCTCAATCATATGATTAATTTCACTAACGGTTGGTACGGCCATTTCAGCTGCCCCCGTTGGAGTTGGTGCTCGAAGATCTGCTACAAAATCAGCAATCGTAAAATCAACTTCATGTCCAACTGCACTAATAATTGGTGTTTTAGCTTCATATATTGCTCGAGCAACCACCTCTTCATTAAAAGCCCATAAGTCTTCGATGGACCCACCACCACGGCCAACAATTAAAACATCGATATCATATTTACCACTATCAGCTTCCTTAATTTGTCTTACAATATCAGGTGCTGCATCACGCCCTTGAACCAAAGCTGGAAAAAGAATGGTTTCCGCTAGAGGAAATCTTCTTTTAATCGTAGATAAAATATCTTTAATCGCTGCCCCTGTTGGAGCTGTTACAATACCAATTCTCTTCGGTATTTTAGGAATTGGCTTTTTATGACTATCTAAAAACAAACCTTCCTTTGCCAGTTTTGCTTTTAACTTTTCAAACTCAATATATAAAGCTCCTAAACCGTCAACTTCCATTTTATCAACATAGATTTGATAAGTACCAGCCGTTGGATAACAAGAAATTCTTCCTTCAACTAAAACATTCATCCCGTCTTCTGGTTTAAAATTTAGAGTAATCGCACTTGAATAAAACATAACGGCACTAATTCTGGATGTATCATCTTTTAAAGTAAAATAAAGATGCCCTCTTGTATGATTCTTAAAATTTGATATTTCTCCTTTTAAATATACTTTTCTTAAAAATACATTTTCATCAAACATACTTTTAATAAAACTATTTAACTCTCCAATACTAATATATTTATCTTCCATAATGAACACCTCTACTTAATATCTTTTCCACTCTTTCATAATGAGTACTGTAAATTTCCATATATTCCTGTTCTTTATCAGAATGAACTTTTCTAATTTCCCCTCTTACTGCATCACAAGAATAAATCTCTAACATATGTAAAAAAACCTGAATAACTTCTTGGTCCAAAAAAGAAAGAAATTGTTCAAAATCGTGATAATAATTTTCTAAAGCTTCCCCATTTTGAAAATTATTATCATGAAATCTCATAGTAAAAGGATATTGAACATCAAATAAAAGCATATGATCAAACATCACTAACTTCCATCCCTCAGGAGCTTTTAAAAACCCAAAATTTCTAGAATTACGATCACTATTTAAAAATAAAAAATCAAAAAAATACATTCGATAAAAATCATATTCCATTTCTTCACAATATATATCTAACTTTCTCATTTTATCTAATAAATCTATAATAAAGCGAGTATCTCCAAGAACATCAGAAGCTAACAAAAAAGAACCATCTTCCCTTAAATCTTTAGACACAGAATAAAAATGATTACGAACCTTAACACTTTGATAAGGAACAACACCTAAATTAGCCATCCTTCCAAGATGATAAGCTAAAACTTCCATCTTATCATCATCAGGTTTCACATAATAATGAATTCCCTCTAAATAAATATCTCCTACATGTAAAGTATTAGTACTTCGAACAATTTGCCCACTTAATTCTTTATTTACTTTAAACATTTTCTTCTTTTACAACCTTATCTAATACTGCATTAATAATTTTGCGAACAGAATCATCACTATACTTTTTAGCAAGTTCTACAGCTTCATTGATAACCACTTCAAACGGAGTATCGGTATATTTAAGTTCATATAAAGCAAGTCTTAAAATTGCTGCTCCCGTCTTATCAATCCTTGAAATATCCCAATCTTTCATCTTACTATTAGCAAGACGATCTAACTCCTCTTTATAGGTTATGACACCATAAACCATATCTTTCACAAAATCATTTTCTGCATCCATATTATCTTTCATAATATCTTCAATATTACAATCCAATCCATTACTTTTCATTAAATCATATTGATACAAAATAATCATTATTTTTTCTCTCAATAGACTACGTGTTGCCATACAAATCACCTTTTTAATTATATTATAAAGAAAAAGAAAAAGCAAGATTTCTCTTACTCTAACTCCTTTAATTCAAATAAAATATTTAAAGCATCCATTGGTGTTACATGAAGTGGATCAACACTCTTTAATTTTTCTCTTAAAAGATCCGTCTTTTCTTCTGGAAAAATCATAGAAAGTTGCCGGTTATCCTGTCCTTTCTCCTTCGTCTTTTCACCATTTTCATAACTATCTAATATTTCTTGTGCTCGCTCTAACAAATCTTCTGGCATATGAGCAAGTCTCGCCACATGAATACCATAACTCTTATCAGCAGGCCCGTTTTGAACTTTATGTAAGAAAGTAATCATATTTCCTTCCTCTCTTGCTGCCACATGAACATTCTTCACATTTAAAAATTCACTTTCAAGTCGGGTAAGTTCATGATAGTGGGTCGAAAATAAAGTTTTACACTTAATATTTTTCGCAACATACTCAAGGATAGCCTCTGCAAGGCTCATTCCATCATAAGTCGCAGTACCTCTACCTAATTCATCAAACAAAATAAGACTATTTTTAGTCGCATGAATGAGAGCATTTTGTGCTTCTTTCATCTCAACCATAAATGTAGATTCTCCACTTACTAAATCATCACTAGCCCCAATTCTCGTAAATATTTTATCAAAAATTCCCAAATTAGCAGATTTTGCCGGTACAAAAGAACCCATTTGCGCCATAATAATAATGATTGCAAGTTCTCTCATATAAGTTGATTTACCACTCATATTTGGACCCGTAATTAATAAAATATCAACGGAAGAATCCATGATAATATCATTAGGAACATAAGCATCTTTACTTACTTTTTCAATAACCGGATGTCTTCCTTCCACAACTTCAATAATTCCCTCATCATTTAAAGTTGGTTTAACCAAATGATATTCATCACTACAAACAGCAAGACTAATTAAAGCATCCACTTCACTAATCACATCTGCTGTCTTCTTAATTTCTAATACTTGTTCTTTAATCTTATCACGAATTTCCACGAATAGTTTATATTCTAACTCAATGATTCTTTCTTCCGCATTCAAAATCAAAGCTTCTTTTTCTTTTAATTCCGGAGAAATATATCGCTCATAGTTTGTAAGAGTTTGTCTTCGCTCCCAACCCCATTCTTCACTAACATTCTCTACTTGACCTTTAGATACTTCAATATAATAACCAAATACTTTATTAAATCCTACTTTTAAATTCTTAATACCCGTTCTTCTTTTTAATTTTGCTTCAAACTCGGCAATAAAATCTTTACCACCAGAACGAATACTTTTTAATTCATCAAGTTCCTTATTATATCCATCTTTAATTAAGTATCCTTCTCGCAATGTTACAGGTGGATCTTTAAAAATACTTTTATCTAATAAGTCATATAATTCATCATGTGTATTGATAGAATAATCCATATGCATTTCTTCTAAAAGTTCTTGTACTCTTGGTAAAACACCTAAAGAATTTTTGATTTGAAGTGCATCCCTAGCATTCAAATTTCCACATATAGCCTTAGCACAAAGTCTTTCCAAATCATAAATTTGATAAAGCAAATTCCGAAGTTCATCGGTCTGCATAAAATTCGTATTAAAAATTTCAATCTTAGCATAACGATCAAGTATTTGCTCTTTATCTCGCAAAGGATTTAGTAACCATGTCTTAAGTTTCCGAGAGCCCATCGCTGTTTTTGTTTTATCAAGGAGCCACAACAAAGAATAAGTTCTTTCTTTTAATCTTAAAGTTTCAACTAACTCCAAATTACGAATGGTATGAATATCCATCTCTAAATAATCATTTTTATTAACTACTTCAACACTAGATATATGATGTAAATCTTTAAGTTGCGTTACGACTAAATAATAAAGCAAATGCCGTATTCCTTGTTTTACTCTAGCATCTTTAGCCGAATCAATTAAATCTTCATATCCTTGGGTTAAATACTCACTGCTAATCGATACTTCAATCCCATAAGTATTTTTTAAAAGATGAATAAGTTCGGCATCACAATTATTTTCTAAAACAACTTCTTTAATACCTAAATGTAAAAGTTCATTCATTAAATTTTCTTTATGATGAGTCAAACTTAAACTCTTAAGTTCCCCCGTTGATATATCAGCATAAGTAACCAAATACAAATAATTTAAATCTAGTACACTTGCAATATAATTATGATCATGTTCATTTAAGCTTTCTAAATTAACAATACTACCTTTGGAAATAACATCAACAACACCCCTTTTAACCATTCCTTTAACAGTTTTAGGGTCTTCTAATTGTTCACAAATAGCAACCTTATATCCTTTATCCACTAACTTTTCAATATAAGGAGTAACACTATGATATGGAACTCCACACATCGGAACTCTTTCTTTTAATCCAGCATTTTTACCAGTTAAAGTAAGTTCTAGTTCTCTAGACGTGGTTATCCCATCTTCAAAAAACAATTCATAAAAATCTCCCAAACGATAAAACAACAATTCGTCTTCGTACTTGTCTTTAATTTCCATATATTGTCTCATCATTGGACTTAAATCTTCTCTATTAACTTCACATCTCTTCATTTTACTGCCTCTTTTACTACAAGAATTATTATACCATTGATAATTTTTTTTGCAAAGAAAAAATGTAAGCTTATTTTTTTAAACTTACATTCGCTTCGTTTTCTAAGTATCTAACACCTTTAGAAGTAAGAAATAATTGAGAATCTTCTAAAGATGGATCTTCATAAACAAAATAACCATCATCAAAATATTTAAAAGGATGTCTTAAACGAGTAACATACTTTTCTAAATTAATTCCAGGATTTTGATAATTTTCTTCTAAAAAAGGTAAAATCTCAGATAAACTATAACCATTTCTTGCTTGAGTTAAAAATTCGTGTTTAATTTGTTTTTTATAAGTTTTAATTTGTTCTTGATCTAAAGTTCCAGAAACACGACTATGACTCATATGATAATTGTTAATTTTTTCTTCTACTAACGACTTTTCCTTCGAAATCAATGCCAATTTCTCTACTTTCTCTTCTTGAGTAGTAGAATAATCATTAATAACTTGCATCATTAAAATATCTAAATCACGCTTTAAAGCAAGCAGTTGATCATAATACATATTATAATTCCCCCTCCATTTCAGAACATATTCTATCATAAAATTACTTAAAAGTCAAAAAAATGTGGGAATTAAAGGATCCCACTAATGAAATTTGAAACTATCCCGCCCATATATAAAAGAAACGAGCTATATAGGCAGGAACTAACTATATCAACATTATAACATAAATAAGCACAATATCAATAGAAATGTTCTTATTTCCTGCATTTTTAGTTACAATTCACAGCCATTTTAAAATTGCAATTCTCTTTATTTTAGGAGAAATTTAAGAATTATAATCTGATTAACTATTTTCGAAATTATGTAAAAATATTTATTCACAGTTGATTTTAGGTTATAACTTTCAGTTAAACACTTGTAAATACAGCAAAAATCAGCTGTGAATTGTAACCATTTTTACATCAAATTTCTTAATTCATCAATTTTTTCTTGAAAAGAAGTAGATTTACACACAAAAGAACCACTAACAGCAATATCGAGTTCTGAAACTAATTGAATGGTTTTAGAATTAATTCCCCCATCCATCTCAATTTGAAAAGCCAAATGATTTTCTTCACGTATTTTAAGTAATTCATGAAGTCTAGCAACAGAGGATTCCAAAAACTCTTGTCCACCAGCTCCCGGTTCTACACTCATAATGAGAACCAAATCAACAATCGATAAATAAGGCATAAGTTCATATAAATCGGTGTTTGGTTTAATAGATAAACCTGCTTTAATTCCAT
Organism: uncultured Bacilli bacterium; assembly: GCA_944358165.1. Classification (GTDB taxonomy): domain Bacteria; phylum Bacillota_I; class Bacilli_A; order RF39; family UBA660; genus Caccenecus. The sequence goes on from CALVQS010000006.1 coordinate 18,353, forward strand.
ATTTTTTAATTTCTTCAATCGTTTTTACAATATCCTTAGTCGCTTCAACATGAAAAGTAATGTATTCTGGTTTTAATTTACTTAAATCTTCAATATAAATAATTGGATCAAATACCATTAAATGAATATCTAATGGCTTTTTATGATGTTCCAATAATTCCAAAACTTCAGGAATCGTAAAATTCTTATGAGGAACAAACCCACCATCCATTAAATCAACATGAATATAATCGGCATTGGTTTCCTCAATTAAACCAATTGTTGTTTTGGCATCATACTTACTACTTAAATAAGAAACAGATATTTTCAAAAAACCACCTACTTTATAAAATTACAATAATTCTCATATCTTGATTTTAAAATATGCCCCTTTTGAACTTCTTTTTTTACAGCACAATTCTTTTCTTTAATATGCATACAATTTTTAAATTCACAAGGATACTTTGAAAATTCTTTAAAAGTATCACGAATTTCTTCTTTAGAATAATTTCCAAAATCCAAAGCCGAAAACCCAGGAGTATCAGCGAATAATACATGCTTCACCAAGAAAAATTCAGTATGACGAGTCGTGTGTTTTCCTCTTCCTAAAGCATCACTAATTTCTCCAGTCTTTAACTTTAAACTAGGACTAACAAGATTTAAAAAGCTTGATTTTCCAGCTCCAGTCTGTCCGGTTAAAACAACTGTTTTTCCCTTTAAATAACGAAGAATTTCAGATAACTCGAAATTGGTATAAACATGATATCCAAGGCCTTGATAATATTTTTTGAGTTTTTTTAACTCTTTCTTTTCTTCTTTATTTAATAAATCAATCTTGGTAAAACAAATCACTGGTTCTATTTTCTTTAATGTAACATTGGTAATCTGTTTGTCTAATAAATACAAAGACAAATCTGGTTTTTTCACACTAGTAATGAGGAGTGCTATATCTACATTACTAATACTAGGTCTCTCTAATTCATTTTTTCTTTCAAATATTTTTAAAATATAACAATTCTCCTCATCAAATTCTACCATATCACCAACTAAAGGAGTAAGATTGGATGCCCGAAACTTACCCCTTGCTTTGCAATCATAAAGTTTATTTTGCACTTTAACTGTATAAGTATCACTAATATTTTTAACAATCATTCCTGTTAGCATAAACCGTTCTCACATTCTGGTGCTTCTTCTCCACCTCCAACAGGTGCCTTAGCAACACGTATTTTGAAGGTTTGACCAGCAACCACTCTTTGACCTTCTGGTCTTGATTGATAATAAATTGTATCAGGTTCATATTCACTAGTTTCTACGTATTCCACATCAACTTCAAGTTCATAAGTATCAGCAAAATCTTCAACATCATCGACGGTATAAGAACCATCTGTAAAATTCGGATAATTCGTTACAATATTTGGAATATACAAGGTAATATTAGTACCTGCTGACACTTTTTCTCCAGCTTCAATGGATTGATCAATAATGACACCATCTTCATAGGTTTCTTCTTCACTTTCTTCTACATCTTGTCTTTCAATTAAAACATATAATCCTAAAGCTTCCAATCTTCCCTTAACTTCCAAGTAACTCTCACCAGTATAATCTTCAATCTCTATTTGGGTATCACCAATCGATACATATAAAGTAATAGAAGTTCCCTCAATTCTTTTACTTCCAACCGCTGGACTCGTTCGAACGACTCTTCCCTCTTCAATTTCCGAAGAAGAAACTTCCCTTTGTTCATCCGATACCGTAAATCCTGCGTCTTGCAAGGAATCAATTGCTTCACTCACCGTCATATCAGTAACATCCGGAACTTCAATTTGTTTTCCACCCGTAAGTAGTGGAATGAATACTACAAGTGCCGTAATACCAACAACTAAACCAGTAAAAATAAATGCTAATATAATTAATAATTTATTTTGCTTTTTCAAATCATCACCCGTTATTTTCTTTGCAATAACCTCATCTTCCTGAGCCTTTTCTTCTTTCTTTGTCTGTTCCTTTTTACTATCCTTAACCATCTTCATGATTTTTGCATCATCCGTCTCCGATTCTGGATATTTAAAACTAATAATCGCCTCATCTCTTCTTGCATCATCTAAACAAGTAAGTAAATCTTCATGCATTTCTCTTGCATCATGATAACGATTCTTAGGATTTTTCGCAGTTGCTCGTTTAATAATATTATAAATACTATTTGGTACATTCGGAAGTTTTTCACGAATATCGGGAATTGGTTCTTTTAAATGTTTCAAAGCAATTTCTACTGCATTATCTCCCTTAAATGGAAGTTCCCCAGTTAAAAGTTCATACATTACAATTCCCATCGAATAAATATCACTTTGAAGAGTAGAACCCTGTCCACTTGCCTGTTCTGGTGGAAGATAATGAACACTTCCCATAACGGAATTGGTCTGGGTAAGCTGAGTTGCATTCATGGCCATGGCAATACCAAAGTCTGTAATTTTAACCAAGCCATTTTCCAAAATCATAATATTTTGTGGTTTAATATCTCGGTGAATGATATAAGAGTCATGGGCAGCAGCCATACCATCGGTAATCTGAAGCATAATATCAACTGCTTCACTCAAAGTAAGTTTTCCTCGTTTCTTAAGCAAATTCTTCAAGTGTTTTCCTTCGATATATTCCATGACAATATAATACTCGCCATGATCTTCACCAACATCATAAACTTCAACGATATTTGGATGAGACAAACTAGAGGCTGCTAAAGCTTCCCTTTGGAAACGCCGTACAAACTTTTCATCACTAGACAAATCTCCTCGTAACACTTTCACTGCTACATTCCGATCTAAAATTGTATCATATGCTAAATATACATTAGCCATACCACCTTCACCAATCGACTTGATGATTTGGTATCGATCGCTAATCTTTTGCCCTTTCATGATCATTCTTCATGACCCCTTTCATTTATAACTAAATATGCAATAGAAATATTATCTGTACCCCCTCTAGCATTACATTTTCGAATAAGTTTACTAACCTTTTCTTCAATCTCTAATTCTGGATCATTTAACACTTTTTCAATCTGTTCATTACTCATCATATTCGTTAAGCCATCACTGCAAAGTAAAATTGCATCAATGGTCATATCAACATCAAAAATATCTAATTCTACACTACTTGCCGCCCCCAAAGCTTTCATTAATACATTTTTTTTAGGATGAAATTTTGCTTCTTCTTCGGTTAAATTTCCAGCTTGAACCAACAAATTTACCAAAGTATGATCTTTCGTAACTTTATGTAATTGTCCTTTTTTCATAACAAACCCAGATGAATCTCCAATATTACCAAAAATAAGATAATCATGAGTAAGAAGTGCAACCACAATGGTTGTTCCCATACCAACCGAATCCGGATTATTATTTGCGTATTCTAAAATACTTTTATTAATTTCATTAACACTATCATTAAGCCAATTAACAGCATCTAACTTAGAACCAATACTAGATATTTTATTAAAACGACTTCCCAAAGCTGTAATGGCCATAGAAGAAGCAACTTCTCCTTTTCTATGACCTCCCATTCCATCACAAACAATCATCAAATATTCATTATTTGCATTCTTAAGAATCGTAACGGAATCTTCATTATGTGTTCGAACTCTACCCGTATCCGTCAAATAAAATGATTTCACTTAATCTCTCTCCCTCTTAATTGTCCACAAGCAGCATCAATATTTCTACCAAATTCCTTTCGGATCGTAACATTGATTTTCTCACTCTTTAATGTATCATAAAATTCTTTTATTCTTGTTTTACTACTTCTTGAAAATTCTAAATGATTCGTTTCATTATAAGGAATCAAATTAACATAAATATTCATTCCCTTAAATAAATGAGCTAATTCTTTAGCACACTCAATACTATCATTTACATTATTAAGCATAACATATTCAATCGTTACTCGTCTACTCGTAACTTGTAAATAATCGGCAATTGCCTTAATTAACACCGGAATACTATACACTTTATTGACAGGCATGAGTTTATTTCTGAGTTCATCATATGGAGCATGAAAAGAAACAGCTAAATTAATTTGAATAGAAAACTTCGCAAGTTCATAAATTTTTGGTACTAATCCACAAGTAGATAATGTAATATGTCTTGCTCCAATCGCAATACCTTTGGCATCATTAATAATCTTAATAAATTTCGTTACTTCCAAAAAATTATCAAGTGGTTCACCAATTCCCATGATAACCACACTACTAATGCGCATTCCTAAATCAGCCTCAGCCAGTAATATTTGTTGTACCATCTCATAAGCTTTTAAATTACGTCTTTTCTTAAGTCTTCCTGATTCACAAAAACGACATCCCATATTACAGCCAACTTGACTAGAAACACAAATACTAACTCCATAATCATGCATCATAACCACCGCTTCAATCGCTTCATGATCCTCTAAATGAAACAAATATTTAACGGTAAGTTCATCTTTTTGCCTCTGATGAATCTTAATAAAACTAGTATCAAAATCCTTCTTTAACTCTTCCCGAACTTCATTTTTAATATTACTAAATAAGTCAATATCAAAAACTCTTTTTTGATACAACCATTCATAAACTTGGATAGCCCGATACTTTTTATCACCTTTACTTAAGAAATAAGCTTCTATTTCTTCCCTAGTCATTCCAAACAAATTAGGCATCTACATCATCTCCAAAATTGGTGAAAGTAAATAAATAAGTAATTGTACCATCCATCGATACAATTGATAGATCAGTAATAGACGTACCCTCTGGATTAATATTAATCATATACTGATAATTACTATCACTACAAGTATAAGAAGCATAACTGGTATTATTTTCATCTCTTACGAATCCTAAGGTATTAAGCATTTGGAAAAATTGTTCAAAGTCGAAAAAAGTTTCATTCATTCCTTCATAAAAATTTGTAATTAAAACTCTCTCGTTACCATTTACTTGATAAGTACCCGTCGAATCAAGATAATAACGAATAACACCACTACCCAAACTAGTCGCATAATTCTTATATCCTTCTTGATACGTATCATATTTTTTACCTTCAAATAAATATTCATCATCTAAAATGTGAACATCATAAGTATATTCATAAGTTCCATTAATAAGTTCATCCATTAATTCATCAAGTGTTTTTGGTACTACCACTTCTTCTATTTCTTCCTCATCTTGATCCACATTAGAATTTTGATTATTTTGAGGAACTTCATAATTCCCTGTAATCATAGAAGTAATTCCTAAAAATAAAAACAAAAATAGAAAGAAAATTCCCCAATAAATTAATTTAAGATAAGCTCTACCCTTAGGAGTAGCTTTCATCTTTTGTTTCCATAATTTAAACTTACTTGGTGTTTTCTCTTTTTTCTTTTTTTCCAAATCACTCACCTACTTAACCATAACATTTCTTAAACTCTCTTTATCAACCCCATTTAAATAATCAAGAGTCCTCATTTCTTTTTTACCAAATGGTTTTAATTTTGTAACATAATAAATTTTATCAGCACAAGCAATACCAATCGCATCTTTCTTGATATCACAGATACACCCAGCATCCACCTTAGTATCACCACCAATATAGCCTTCCATTACTTTAACTTCTTCCCCGTTTAAAATCATGTTTGCAAGAGGCTCTGGATTAAAAGCACGTACTTTGGCATCAATCCTTTTAGCGGTATCATGAAAATCTAAATGTTCATCTTCTCTTTTAATCGTATAAGCATAACTAACTTCTTCTTCGTTTTGGGAGGTTCTTTGATTGGTTCCATCAAGAATACTTGGCAAAACTTCTTCTAATAAAGAAGCCCCTAAAACACTTAAACGATCTCTTAAACTACCTAAGGTATCATCTGGATAAATTGGAATTTCTTTCGATGCAATCATATCTCCAGTATCCATTCCTATATCCATATACATAATAGTTACACCAGTTACCTCATCTCCATTTAATAAAGCATAATGAATTGGTGCACCACCCCGATATTTTGGCAGCATTGATGCATGAACATTAATACATCCAAGTCTTGGTGCATCAAGTACTTTCTTAGGTACAATCTGTCCATAAGCACAAGTAACAATTAAATCTGGTTGATATTTTAAAATCTCTTCATAATCTTCTCGAATCTTATTAGGCTGAAAAACAGGAATAGAATTATTTATTGCAACTTCTTTAATTGGCGAATAAGTAAGCACTTTCTTTCTTCCCACATATTTATCCGGTTGTGTCACTACTAACACAACTTCTGTATTTTTGATAAGTGTTTCTAATATGGGGACAGCAAATTCTGGAGTTCCCATAAAAACAGTTTTAATCATTATATATCACCATCATAATTTTATCAAAAAAAACAAGTTTCGTCTATTTAGATATTTAAAAAAGCAATAATCTAAAATAGATCATTGCTTAATTTACATTTAATTGTCACATACAATTTAAATTACTTGTAATACATATGGATCAGTACTACTACCAGTACCTGATGTAACTTGAATATCACCTTTAACATTAATAACTGGTCTCACACCATAACTGCTATTAACTTGTGCTTTCGCAAGAGTACTTCCTACATATATATTTCGTGCTGTATAACTTCTTGAAAAAACGGAACCAGATACTTCAAATTCATATGGAGTCATAGTCCAATAATCCGATCCAGTATACAAATAATAACTGGTATTATTCATTCCATATACTCCCCCAGCAAAAGCTACTTCATCTGCACTTATAAGTCCTACTGGATATTGTAAAGCTTGATTTCCACTACCTGCCCCTGAAACGGTGTATAAATCATTGGTATTTGTACAATTAAAACTTGGATTTTTACTATTTTCTATTCTTCCATAAATAGCATAAGTAGAATCAGTACGAGCTGCTCCACTACCGCTTGATAAACTCCGATCTCCACAAAAGCCGACACTAGTATCTATACTAGAACCAAAACTACCAGAATTTTGCAAATACCAATTATCCAAAGCCTGTTTAATTGCACTAGAAGTAGTATTCGTATGAGTTTCATTATAATCAGGTGCGTTTCCAAACCAACCACCAGTACCTGTATCGCCATACATATAGCCAACATAAGCATTATGATTAGAACTATCATTAAAATTGCTAGTACTTATTTGTCCATTATCTGAAGAACTATTTCCCTGATAAATAAGGCGAACACTTCCATTGGCATTAATTCTAACAATTCTCCAGTAAAATCCTGCAAACTCTACATAATTATTAGAAACATTTCCTCTATAATAGTAAGTAGTGCCATTTCCTTCTGCTGCTGCATACATTCCTTCATTAATTGTAGCTGCCAAGCTAAAATTTGGTGTTCCCTTTGCCTCAATTGCTTCTTTTCCACCATTATCCTCTAAAATTTTATCACCAAGTAAAATAATTTCTGGCTCAGGATCTGGCTCTGGTTCAGGATCCGGTTCATCAGGATCTGGATCAGGCTCTGGTTCTGGTTCGTCAGGTTCTTGTGGAGTACCATATTCTGATTTAATACTTACAATACCATTAAATGTACCATTAATATCAATATTTTGAGGCTCATCTAAATTTGGATATTCTAATACTACATAATAATAAACAGTTGTTCCCTCACTAGATGCTTGTAATAATTCATCAGCAAGTAACACAAATTCCGTACTTTCTGTAGTAGTAGTAATTTCTCCGCTACCAACAATTGTTCCTAATTCATCAAAATTTGTTTCTGTACAATTTTCATAATATATTCTAGAAGAAGAACTTTCAATTACGGGCTCACAACTAATTGTAGGGCTTTCTAATCTTTCTGTTTTATAAATATAATACTTTAATGCTGTATTTAAAGTATTTTCTCCAGTCCATATCAAATCATAAGTGATTTCTTGTGAACCAGTAGCAGTTACACTTAAAATAGAAATATTCTTATGTCCAGGATAAATATTTAAATCATCAAAAGCAATTTCTCCATTTACTCTAACCTCAGTATTATCAATCATCACAGTAGTACTTGTAGCAGAGATACCTTCACCACCTGAATCAAGTTTTGATGCAAAATAAGCATAACTCACTCCAAAAGTAATAAAAATAAACAAAAAAGCAAAAACAAGCAATATAGAAGTTTTCTTTTTTGATCGCTTTTTAATTTTTAAATCTTCCTCTTTTAATTTTTGAACTTCTGGTTTATACTCTCCAGCATCAATTTCTTTAATAATCTGACTTATCTTTTTAGGTTTATCTTGAACTATTTTTTCCTTACTACTTACTTTAGGCTTTGATTTTTTTACCGTAGTTGTTTGTTTCTTTTTTACACTCTTATTTGTTGTTTTGGTCTTATTTGTAGAAGCAGTACTTTTTGATACTCCTTTACTATTCCCATTTTTAACACTCTTATTTGCATTAGAATTACTCTTATTTGTTGTTTTAGCCTTATTCGTAGAAGCAGTACTTTTTGATACTCTTTCACTATTCCCATTTTTGACAGACTTTTTAACACTCTTATTTGTATTAGAATTACGCTTATTAGCCATCAAAATCACCTTCTATATCCTATATATAAATATACCTAACAAGTGATTAAATGTCAATAATTTTATTAACGAAATTTTATAGTTACTTAATCTCGCAATATTTATTTTTACTTAATAGTTTCATCTTTCTTCACTAAGTAAATTTTCCCACCCTTATAAAAAGCATAAAACACATCTTTTAATTTTAATTTCTTTTTATCTAACTCTTTTTCTAACCATACTTTGGTTTTATGAATATATTTAAGAGCTTTATCTTGAATGGTGCCATCTACAATTAAAGGCATTGGATAAGCACTTTTAATTTTAAAGAAATTATACTTAAACACGGATAATTTCCCATTTGGTTCTAAAAAAGCATATTCTACATCTTCAATATTTCTAATTTCTTTTTGTCTTAAACTTAAAAGTAAATCATCCATACTATATCTTTGTTTAACCATCTCATGATAATTAATTTTACCATTAACAATAATCAAAGATGGTTTTCCTCCAAAGATAGTTCGAAACGTTCTTGATTTAATAGATAAATAAGCAAGAAGTAATTCTAAACCAACTAACAAAACAATAGGAGCAATCGTAAGCATAATCGAATCATTACTATTTTCAATACTAATCGCAACAAGTTCTGCGATTAAAATAGAAACAATTAAATCAATAATGCCTAATTGTCCAACTTCTCTTTTTCCCATAATACGATAAGCTAAAGTAATAAAAAAATAAAAGAATAAAGTTCGAAACATCACATTAAAAAGTTCCATTAATATCACCTACTATTATTATGTTTTAAGAATGATATTTTTAATCATGAATATACTTTAACAGGTGATCTTATGAATAAATTATTAAACTATTTAAAATATTATGGTTTATTTCTAATCTTTATAATCATTATAGCACTAATCACATCTCTAATAAACTTAACTGGTATAAAAAGTATTACCATATCAAAATTATCGGTTATATTAACAGCAATAAGTTTCTTAGTAATAAGTATACTAGCTAGTAGTAAATCAAGTGAAAGAGGTATTATAACAGGCTTAAAACTAGGTTTATCTTTTATTATATTATTAATACTTGTAAACTTAATAATCTTTAAAAGCCCATTTAATATTGACCGATTAATCTATTATCTAATTCTATTAATAAGTAGTATCCTAGGTGGTTCTGTTGGTAAAAACATAAAAAAGAAATCCTAAAAAAGATTTCTTTTCTCTTGCCCATACCTAATATGGAAATCAAAATAAAATAATATCGGTCAAATATAATTAAAGCAGTATGAGCAAGATATATCAAAAATCATACCAGCGCGTCGGCATGTAAGCCGAATAACAGGACACGCTCCATCTTTAGACTTGCTATTCAACGTATCTCCACCTTAGTTTACTTCAAAGCAACACATTTATGAATACAACAAGAATCAGAAGTTCTGTTCACAGTATTCATACTCCATTCCTCCTTATTTTATGGTGTACGGTGTTCCAGAAGTCCCCTCTCCTCCAGAAATCGCGATATTAGATTTTAGATAGATAGATGGACGCACGGCATAGCTGGTGTACGCGCTGTTGTTGCTGACATAGCCAGTGCTGCTCACATGAAACACGCCGGTGCTGCTAGAAGAAAGAGGAGTTAAAAGCCATTGGGAGCCTGTAAATAACCAATCATTGTTTTTACAATCACTATAATCAGAACTATCCCAATTATACAGTTCTTTTGCTAAACATGATGTTCGATCTGTTGTATCTCCTCCACTTGTTGCATATCCATAATCGCTTGGATACATGAGTCCTATTTTTCCTGTCCACGTTGCTTCATGATTACTATATACTGTTGTTCCTCTTTCATATCCATACCAATGACTTGCTAATCCATTACTTGCATTTTCATAATCTGCTGTTCCTCCTAATTTCCATGTTACGGTCTCAATCATATCTCTTGTTGTGTCATTTTTTAGCCCTGTTGTTGTGAAATCACATGTTTTTGTTGCTCCATTTGAGCCAGTATAACAAGTCCCACTTTTAGCATTATAATATAAGCTTCCTTCATATGCATAAACATCTCCATTTGGATTTTCATATCCAGGATTAAGAAGCATCATAAGTCTTGCATCACTCCAGTCATTAGAGCCCAAACTTGATGTTGAACTTCCTATTCCACTTGGCTTATTATCCCATAAATAGTCTCCAATACTTTCACTTCTTATTAATTTAACTAACTTTTCACCATTTTGTCCATGAGTATCATCACTAAATACTCCTATAATTCTCCATAGTTCACAAGTACTACTACTTGGATTATTATAATCATCACAATTAAAGTATACATAATTATCTGGATTAGCACCTATGTATCTTGCATTACCAGCTTCATCTAAT
>CALVQS010000007.1 GCA_944358165.1 uncultured Bacilli bacterium
TAACGTTTTGAGAATTGTGGAGCACGACGAGCTTTTTTAAGTCCGTATTTCTTACGTTCTTTTACTCTAGCATCTCTCGTTAAGAAACCATTTGCTTTTAAAATTTTACGATAAGAATCTTCTCTTGTTTGATCTGTATTCTCATCAAATTTTAATAAAGCTCTAGCAATACCTAAACGAATTGCTCCTGCTTGACCAGAGTATCCGCCACCGTTTACAGTAACATCAATATCAAAACGATTTATATTATCTGTTACATCTAATGGTTGTTTTAAATCCATAACTAGGATACTATTTGGGAAATATTCATTTACGTCGATTCCGTTTACAATGATATTTCCTGTTCCACCAGTCATTCTTACTTGGGCAGAACTTCTTTTACGACGACCTGTTGCAGTCCATACTTGTTTAGCCATTTAAATCCTCCTAATCAATATTTAGCACTGTTGGTTTTTGGGCTTCATGTTTGTGCTCACTACCTGCATAAACAAATAATTTTTTACCCATGCTTCTACCTAAAGAATTATGTGGAAGCATACCTTTAACAGCTCTTTCTAACATTTCTTCTGGATATTTTTCAACCATTACTTTAGCAGTTCTTTCTCTAAGTCCTCCTGGATAACCAGAGTGATTGTAATACATCTTATCATTTAACTTGTTTCCTGTTAAATTTACTTTTGATGCATTAATAATGATTACATAATCTCCACAGTCAACTGAAGGTGTGTAAGTTGGTTTATGTTTTCCTCTTAAAATAGTAGCAGCTTTTGTAGCAACTCTACCAAGAGTTTTGCCTTCAGCATCAATTACGTACCAAATACGTTCAACGTTTTCTTTTTTTTGCATGAATGTCTTCATATTTTATCCCTTTCATTAGTCTTTTTGCTTCCGCTTTCCCAGGGCATGGCAAATAAGAACAAATAAAATGTACCAGTTAAAATTATATGTAAAACTTGGGCTTTTGTCAAATAGAAATTGTATATTTTTTCATAATTTTGTAAAATTAAGGTTTATAATACATCTGATTGCTACTATTTGGCTTATCTGGAATCGTTAATTTGACTAATCCTTGTTTAATAGCAGGATTTAAATAACTATTTCTTAATGTGTTTTTAGATTTTATATTTAATCGTTCCATTATTGCCTTAGCACTTACAGGGACATTTCTTTCTAAACAATCTAATAGTCTATTTACATTAATTGTTTCATTATTAATTGGTGTAATAGGTATAGCTGATACCTCATCTATTGTTTCTTCTATCATTTTAAGCATAAATTCAATAAATCCTGTTATATCACCTTTTTTATTGCAATTATCTATTGCTTTATAATATTCTTTTTGATATTTATGTATTCTCGATTCTATTGGCAAATATTCAAATATTTTTTTCCAATTATACAGTAATATATTTTGCCATAATCTTACTGTTCTACCATTGCCATCACTAAAAGGATGAATAAACACAAATTCATAATGAAATATGCTTGATAATATTAATGGGTGAATATCTTCTTTATTTTTTCTCATCCAATTAAATAAATCATTCATTAAATCATTTAACATTTCTGGTTTTGGACAAACATGAATGCAATTACCAAATTCATCAAATACACCCTCATTACCAGTTCTAAATTTACCAGATTCTTCAACTGTTAAAAAGGTCATAACTCCATGTATTTTTTTTAAATCACTAATACTATATGGATTAATATCTCGTAACATTTCATAAGCATTATAAGCATTTTTCACTTCTTGGATATCTTTTTGGGAACCTAGAACCTTTTTACCATCTATAATATTTTTCACTTGTTCTAATGAGAGATTGTTATTTTCTATTGCTAGTGATGAATGGATAGAATTAATTTTGTTTTGTTTTCTTAAATAAGGTTTTTTATTTAAATTTGAATGATCGTCTAATTTTGTTATTTTTTCGGATATATCTGCAACTCTTTTTAACATCAGTTGAGTTATTTCAAAAGGTGGAACGTATTTTTCCATTTAAATTCACCTCTTTTATACTTTTATATTATACTATAATTTTACTTTATTATCAACATGACTTGCTCAAAACTTGCTCAAAACTTAGTTAATTGTATTCAATTTTATTTAGATATAAACCGTTTGGGATTGCTGTTTTAAATTGTTTTTTTACTTCTGGATGATTTAAGGCATATTTAACTTCCTCGATTGTTGCTTTGTTGTTTGCTACGTCTAACATGGCTCCTACTAAGTTGCGTACCATATATCGGTAAAAACTTTTACCAATAAACTTTATTTCTAGAATATCTTTTTTTTGACTGAAAGTTATGTCATAAATAATGCATTCATAGTTATTTCTTATTCCGGAAGTAAAATTTTTAAAATTATGGACTCCTAAAAATACTTTAGAACATTCTTCCATTTTGGCAATATCTAATTTATAGTTTGGTTCAAACATATAATCATATAATAATGGATTGTATGCTCCTAAATTGATTTTATAAATGTATTCTTTTTTAGATACGTGAAATCTTGGATGAAAATCATCATCTACCACCTCCGTATTTGTTATATAAATATAGGGAGAAAGCAAGCTATTTAGAGCAAGAGTTAGATGATTGCAATCAATGTTGATATCTAAATTAAAAGTAACTTTTTGATCTAAAGCATGTACTCCTTTATCGGTTCTTCCAGCTCCTTTTGTTTCTACTTCCTTTTTGGCAATTATTTTTAATGCTTCTTCTAGTTTTCTTTGAACTGTTTCATGGTCTTTTAACCTTTGAAAACCAAAGAACTTGGAACCATCATATGCAACACTAATTAGATATTTCATTTTTTTGCTCCTTTATTCGGTATATTGCTTTTAGTAAATCTGAACCATCTTGATAATTTTCAATCGGAATGCCTTTTTCTTGAATTAGTTCTGTTATTCTTACAATTTCTGGTTTATTTAAGTTATCCATAAATTTAAAGTAATCTTCTTTTTTTATCGTGTTAATAACTTTGTATTTATCCACAATTAAAAGAGATGATGCTATATTCCAAAAAGAAGTTATATCATTGGTAAATATAACAATCGTTTTATGATAATTCTCAGATAATCTTTTCCATAAGCTTTTAAAATATCTTCTTTCTTGGTAATTTAATTCTTGTTCAAAATAGTTTAGAACAATACATTCTTTATTTTCAATTAAAGCCTTTGCTAGAGATATTCTTTTTAATTCACTTATAGAACATTCACTTGATGTTTTGAATAATATACTCTCATCTAGTAAAACCATTTTTAAGGAAGATAATGCTTTCTCACTATTTAAATATTCTTTTGTTGTTCCAGGAAATTTATAGCTGGTAATAATACTAATACTCACATGATTGGTAGTAAGATTGATATTTCCCATCAAACCATAAATAAGACCTCTCTCTTTGTTTTCTAAAATATTTGCTACTTCCATAATTCATTCACCAATTCTTCATTATTATAGTAAGTTCTATTTACTAGACCATAATATTTTAAACCATTTGATAATTCTACGACAGTTGGAAGGTGGAATCCTAGTTTCTTTAGTATTTTTTCTTCTTTTAATACTAGTTCTTTTTTTCCTTCCATGATTACTTTATCTTTTTGAATTACTATTAAATAATCTAAGTATAATGTTTCTTCAATTTCTGTTGTATAATTAATAATTCTTTTATCTGCTAGTTTTAAATATTTTATTACTTTTTCTTTGAAATCTTTGTCTAAATACGTTAATACATTCATAAAAACAAATACTCTTTGATTGCTTTTTAGACTTGCTAAAATTTTTAATTTTAATTCATCAAATTCTGTTAAATCTTTTTTGTTACGTAATTCTTCTACATTAAATAAAGCATATAGGTCATCAGTAATTGCATAAGTGTCGCTCGTTCGATCTTTCGTTATTACAACACAATTATTATTTATGAAGTTTATAGCATCATTTGTGTATATATAAGAAGATGTATATAGAACTGTTGTGTCAATATCATAAATTACTTTATCATTCAATTCAAATAGTTTATTCATCTTGCTTCACCGCTTATATAATAACAGAAAATTAGATTTTTTTAAAGAAAAAAGAGCAATAGATGTCTCATGAAACTAAATATTATCAGAGAACTCTGATAATATGAAAAGTACCATAAAATAAAAAATTAGTGCTATGACTAATTTTCTTCTTTGTTTAATCCATATTTACGATTAAATTTTTCAATATTTCCAGTTTTCTTAACTTTTCCTTGTGCTCCTGTATAGAATGGATGACATTCACTGCAAATTTCAACTTGAATATTTTCTTTTGTTGAATGAGTTTTAAAAGATGCTCCACATGCACAAGTAATTGTTGTTTCCTTTGTTTCTGGATGGATTCCTTTTTTCATTTTTACCTCCCGCCATATCAAAATTTCTTGACATAGTAAATTCATTTGTCTTAAGTATTATATCATATTTTTTTAACTTTACAACATTTTTTTCATTTCTTCATAGATTCTTTTATGGCCTAAATAGTTTATGTAATAGCTATCTATAGTTAAATAATAGTTTTTATCCATCATAATTTTATTAATATCTAAAAATTCAAAGCCATTGGTTAGAGCAATATCTCTTATACTAGCGTTTATTTTTTCGATTGTTAAAAAATCATTCTTATCCCATGTATATAGACCTATTACAACGACTTTGTATTGGTTTAACATTTTAATCATACTTAATAATTCTTCCATATCATGTAGGAATTCTTCCTTTATTGTTCTATTTATTTTAATATTTGCTAGTTCGTCCATGCCGATTGCAATCGTTAGTATATCTGCTTTACTGATTGCTTGCTTTAGTTCCATTTCTTTTTGACTTGTTTTTATTTTTTCATTTTCTTTTATTTCATAGATTAATTCTTTTACCGTTTTGTTTGGGCTTGCAAATTCCATGTAACTACCTAATTCATGTCTGGTCATATAATCTTCTTTTAAATAATCGTTAAAGCTATATCCTTCTATGCCATATGAAGTCATACCTGATGATAAGCCATCACCGATTGCTACGATTGTTATTTCATTATTTTGAGTGAAAAAGTAAATGATTACGGATAATATTCCTCCTAGTAACGAGATTAATATTAGCTTTTTCTTCATTCTTTTCACCTCAAAAAAAATATAGTACACTATACTATATTTCTTTGATTTTAATTTTAGCACCAACCTTTGTTAGCTTCTCTTCAATATCTTCATAACCTCTTAATATATGCTCTACATCATTAATAATCGTTGTTCCTGTTGCGGTTAGTCCTGCTAAAACTAAAGCTGACCCTCCACGAAGATCGGTTGCTACTACTTCACAACCATGAAGTTTGCTTGGACCAATTGTCATTGAACTGGTTCCTTTTACAGTAATGTTGGCACCCATTTTATTAAGAGATGGAACATGGCCCATTCTGTTTTCCCAAATTGTTTCTTCAAAAAGACTTGTTCCGTTTGCTTGGGTTAAGAGGACAGCCATTGGTTGGCCAATATCGGTTGGGAATCCTGGATAAACTAAAGTTTTAATATTGGTTGGTAATAAACTCTCTACTTTGCTAATTACAATATTATCTTTATTTATAGTTATATCTGAGCCCATATCTTTTAGTTTGCTGGTTAGAGCTTCTAAGTGTTTTGGGTAAATATCTTTAATACATAAGTTTTTTCCTACTAAAGCTCCTAAAATAATGTATGTTCCTGCTTCAATTCGATCTGGTAAAACTCTAATCTTTCCTTCATGGAGATTTTTAACTCCTGTAATTGTGATTTCATCTGTTCCAGCACCTTCTATTTTGGCACCCATACTAATTAAATAGTCTGCAATATTTTCAATTTCAGCTTCTTTGGCAGCATTATGAATAACCGTTTTACCCTCTGCTAGAACGCTTGCTAACATTAAATTGATGGTTGCTCCTACACTTTGAAATCTTAAATATATATCGGTACCTATTAGTTTATCGGCTTCTAATATGTATTTATTTCCTTCAATTGTTACTTTGGCTCCTAAAGCTTTAAAACCGTCAATATGAATATCGATTGGCCTTGCACCAATATTGCAACCTCCAGGAATATATATTTCAACATATTTTTCTCTTCCAAGTAATGCTCCCATAAAGTAATAAGATGCTCGGAGTTTTTTAGAATGTTCTTCATCAATTAAAGCGTTCTTTAAATTTCTTGTATCTATTTTTAAAACATCTTTATCGACTTTTACTTCACAATTTAAAATCTTTAAAATATCAATTAAAGCATCTCGATCAGAAATATTAGGTACATTTTGAATCGTAGATACGCCATTTGCAAGAATAGATGCCGGAATTAAAGCAACCGCACTATTTTTAGCTCCCCCTATATGGATTGTTCCTGTTAATGGATGATTTCCTTCAATAATCATTTGTTTCATTTTAACACACCCTATCTATAAGAAAAAAATTATAGTATATTTAGGCTCTTATACTATTTTTTATGTTTAAAAATTATTTTGGTGCATATTAAAAAGTTTAATATTCCCCCACATTTAATATATCTATTTCTTTTAGCTTTGTCAAATACTTTTGTGTTTTTATTGTCTAATTTGAATAAAAATTGTAAATTATCGCTTAATTAGTGTAGGTGGATATTATGAAAAAAATAATTATTGTTTTATTTTTTGTTAGTTTAGCTCTTATTTTTCATACAAATGAAGAAGAAATATTAATT
Source organism: uncultured Bacilli bacterium (assembly GCA_944358165.1). Lineage (GTDB taxonomy): Bacteria > Bacillota_I > Bacilli_A > RF39 > UBA660 > Caccenecus. The sequence continues at coordinate 6,710 of CALVQS010000007.1, forward strand.
CCTGGGGAAGCGATTCGTTTTCGAGTGATTGCAAATAGTAATACTTTGGAAGATCAACAAGAGAAAATTGTAATTAAAAATCAGGTTGAAAAAGAAGTTTATGAATTAATTGAGGATGCTAGTAATGCTAGTGATGTAAGAAATATTATACAAGATAATTTGGATGTAATTGAGGAAATTGTAAAAGACTATCAAGTTCCTTATCAAGTTAGCTATGGTAATAATTATTTTCCTAGTAAAACTTATAAAGGTATTTTATATCCGGCTGGAAATTATGAATCTTTGGTCATTACTTTGGGTGAAGGAGCTGGCAATAACTTCTGGTGTGTTTTATTTCCACCTTTGTGTATGCTTGAAAATACCAGTGAAGATGTTAGTGATGTAGAATACCAGTTTTACGTTAAGAAGTTACTCGATCAGTTCTAAATAAATCTTTCTCCTAATATGATTTTGTAGGAGGTTTTTTATTTGAAAGAATTTTTTAGCATTGTCTTGATTGGTATTGCCCTTTCTATGGATACTTTCTCGTTATCTTTGGGAGTTGGTATGTTTCATGTTTCAAATAAAAAAGCTCTTAAGCTTGCAATAATTGTAGGAATTATGCATTTTGTTATGCCTTTTTTAGGTATGATTTTAGGTGAACAACTAATTCATATCTTTGAGATAAAATATGATGTGTTGCTTGGCTTTATTTTAATTGTAATTTCTTTACAAATGGTTGTGGATATTATAAGACATGAAGAAGAAAAATTTGATTTATCTTTTTTAGGAATGTTTTTGTTTGCTTTTGGAGTTAGTTTAGATAGTTTTTCTTTAGGATTAGGATTAAAAGCGATTACTTCTAATATTTATTTAGCAATGAGTATTTTTGCAATATGTAGTTCTTTATTTACTTACTTGGGAATTGTTGTTGGAAGATTTGCCAATAAACTTTTGGGAATCTATGCTAATGTGCTTGGAGCCATTATTCTTTTTGTCTTGGGTTTTATGCATTTAATATAAAAAAATTCCCAGAGATTATTTCCCGGGAAATATTTTTATTTTATTTCAATACGATTAAATAGTATTTTTGGCTCATTTAGTTTTAAATTTTCTTCTAAATTACCAAATGTTAAAGATTCATAAGATGTATTTTTGGTATTTAGTTGTTCTAATATTTTATTTGAAGTATCTGGAATAAACGGACTTAATAAAATAGCACAAATACGAATTGTTTCTAATAAATTATATAAAACCGTTGCAAGACGTTCCTTTTTTCCTTCCTCTTTGGCTAAAGCCCATGGAGTTGTTTCATCAATGTATTTGTTTGACCGGCGTAGAACTTCCATAATTTCTTCGATTGCTTCATTTACATGAAGTTCATTCATTTTTTCATCCACAATTTCCTTTAAGTTGCTAACACTGTTTATTAATTCTTCGTCAATTTCTTCTGTTACTTTAGGATTGCTCGTGATTCCATCAAAATATTTGTAGGCCATAGAAATAGTTCGGTTTACTAAGTTTCCTAAAGTATTTGCTAAATCACTGTTAGTTCTAGATACTAAAGCTTCTTCAGAAAAATTACCATCACTTCCAAATGGAACTTCTCTTAGAGCATAGTATCTTACAGCATCTACACCATAGGCATTAATGTATTCTCTAGGATCTTTATAATTTCCTAAGCTTTTGGAAATTTTTCCACCATCAATTTTTAACCATCCATGACCAAATACTTGCTTTGGTAGTGGGATGCCTAATGCCATTAACATACATGGCCAAATGATTACATGGAAACGGACAATTTCTTTTCCTACTAAGTGTAAATCGGCTGGCCAATATTTTTTCATTAAAGTATCATCTTCTGGAAAACCTAGGGAAGTAATATAATTTGATAGAGCATCTACCCATACATAAACCACGTGTTTCGGATCAAAGTCTACGGGGATTCCCCAGCTAAAACTTGTTCTTGATACACATAAATCTTCTAGACCTGGATTAATAAAATTGTTTAACATTTCATTTTTACGAGATAATGGTAAGATAAAATCTGGGTGTTCATCATAATATTTTACTAAATCTTTTTGATATTTTGATAGTTTGAAGAAATAAGCTTCTTCACTAACTAATTTTACCCCCCTACCACAATCAGGACATTTTCCATCAATAGCTTGCGATTCTGTCCAAAAAGATTCACATGGTACACAATATAGGCCTTCATATGTACCTTTGTAAATATCTCCTTGGTCATATAGCTTTTTGAATATTTTTTGAACACGTCTTACATGATCTTCATCCGTTGTCCGAATAAAGTAATCATATGAAATATTTAGAGATTTCCATAAGTCTTTGGCATCTTCAATGATTTTGTCAACATATTCTTTTGGAGTTACTCCTGCTTCTTTCGCTTTCTTTTCGATTTTTTCTCCATGTTCATCTGTACCTGTTTGATAATATACATCATATCCTGTTAATCTTTTGTACCTTGCTATGGCATCTGCAATAATCGTTGTGTAGCAGTGGCCAATGTGAAAGTTAGCACTTGGATAATAGATTGGTGTCGTGATATAAAATTTTTCTTTCATTTTCTTTCCTCCTTTTAAAACAAATAAAAAACCATAAACTAAGGACGAGTATGTTACCCGTGGTACCACCTTAATTCATGATTTTATTCATGCACTTTACTCTTGTATCGGTTGAGTATCCGTTTAAACTCCAGAGTCATCTTCCATATAACCTTATGTTTATTTCCATCAGCCATAAACTTTCTATTTTAAGAATTATATGTACTCATTCCTTCAACGTTTAAGTATTTTCATTATATTATATGTCTATCCATAAAGTCAAGCATAAGTTTGAATTGAATATTTTTGCCATTTTGTCATTTTTTTTCAATCACTAAATATCTAAACTGTTTTCATTTAATAAAAAATCCAAAATTCCTATTACGTTAATTCCTTCTTCCGTTATCCATGGTTTTATATTATCTTTTACAATAATTATTTTTTTAAAATTGTCATTGATATTCATTAAAGGTCTTTCTTCTTGAATGGTTTTTTCTCTGGTGTCTAAATTTAGTGATGATTGAATGTAGTATCTTTTGGAGCCTAAATTACAAACAAAATCTACTTCTAATTGTTTTCTTTTCTCTTTTTCACGAACTTCAATAATTCCTACATCTACATTATAGCCCCTTTTTAATAGTTCATTATAAATTATATTTTCCATGATATGATTTTCTTCTTGTTGTCTAAAGTTTAATCTAGCATTACGTAGTCCTATATCAGCAAAATAATATTTTGAAGGGGTAGATATATACTTTTTTCCTTTTACATCATATCTTTCAACCTTTTCAAGTAAAAAAGAATCTAGTAAGTAATCAATATAAGTATTAATTGTATTTACAGATACATCTTTTATGGCATTACTATTAAATGTGTTAGCAATTTTTGTTGGGTTTGTAAGAGAGCCAATGGAGGACGCTAATAAATTAATTAAAGCATCTAATATGTCCTTTCTTCCAACATTATTTCTTTCTATTATATCTTTGATATAAGTAGCATCAAACAATTCTGTTAAATATTTGCTTTTTTGTTCGTCACTTTTTAAATTTAAAGTTAAAGGAAGTCCTCCATAAATAAGATATTCTTTCCAGGCATCTTCTCTCGCTATGCCACGTGCTTCATAGAATTCACGAAAGGAAAGTGGATAAACTCTAATTTCATCTCCTCTTCCTCTAAATTCTGTAATAATATCTGAAGATAGAAATTTTGAATTGCTTCCTGTTACATAAACGTCTAAATTTTTTACATGTAAAAAACCATTTAAAACAGCTTCAAAATTTTCTACTTTTTGTATTTCATCTAATAAAACATAGTGCGTTTTATTGTCAATGATACGACTTTTTACATATTCATTCAATTTATAAGGATCTAGGTATTTGCTGTTTTCTAGTTCATCTAAGTCTAATTTAATAATATGATTTTCTTCAATTCCTGAGGAAATTAAGTGATTTTTAAAAATTGGGTTTAGTAAATATGATTTACCACACCTACGAATCCCTGTTATAATTTTAATTAATCCATTTTCTTTTCGGTTTATTAATAATTCTAAATAACTATCTCTTTTTATTTCTTTCATAAAGCCTCCGTTTGAAAATTTTTGCCGTTTTGGCATTTTTTTTCAATTTAAATTATACTGCTAATATTTTAGATAGTCAATCATTATTTGAAAATTTTTGCCGTTTTGGCACTTTTTTTCAATTTAAATTATACTGCTAATATTTTAGATAGTCAATCATTATTTGAAAATTTTTGCCGTTTTGGCAATTTTTTTCAATCACTAAATATCTAATTTTTGAGAAAAGATGGAAGAAGCTAGTTTTCCTATGGCTATTTCGTCTTTTACTTGTGAATCACTGATCATAATAATTAGACCTATACTATCATTTAAAGATATAATTGGTATAAATACAATGTTTCCATTTATTGTGTATTCTCCTATTTTTAGGGATGTGTTTTCTTTTGTTTTTATTTCTCTTTCTTCTATAATATTAAGATATTCTTCGGTTAAAGTATTCCCTACAAGATCCATATTTAAACCAGATGCGGCAATTACTTTTTCTCTATCCGTTATAATTACCTTATCATTAAATGTATTGTAGATTAATTCACTTAATGTGGTTGCTAAATCAGTATTGGTAGACATACGATAATATTTTTTTAAAATTATACTATCATTGTCTGTAAAGATTTCTATATTTTCTCCATCTCTTATTCCTAGATTTCTTCTTATTTCTTTTGGTATTACGATTCGTCCTAGTTCATCAATTCTTCTTACTACTCCAGTAGACTTCAAAATTTACAACTCCATTCTAATATTAATATTCGCTGGATTAGCAAATTTATACATTTAAAAAGGCTACTTTTTAGGTAGCTCATTTTCTTTTTTGTTCGTTTTCTGAATTTAATTTATTTGTTATAATATTTAAATTTTCTAAAGATTTTAAATATAATTCATTTTCTAGGTCAGTGTGTATCTCTACATTAGCATTTTTCAAAATTTCTGCAAAAGCAACAACTTCTGAAGCTGTTAATAAACGAGTTAATATTGCTTTCAAAAATTTTTGATAAGCTTTTTGCCATTCAGAAACACGAACTTGTCTTATATTAATGCTCTCAAATAATGTTGTCAATTCTATTTTTTGTGCATTTTTTAAACACTTAGTAATCATTTCTATTTCTTCACTAGTAATACCTTGCGCTTGTAAATTACCAATTTTTGAAAAATATTGTTTCATATAAGCATCATTTGCAATCCTAACATCTTGCATATTTGAATGTTCACTTCCATCCTTAGCTTTAAAAGAATATAATAAATTTTTATCAGTTTGCATATAATTATTCCCCCTTATTGGTAAGTATTTTAGCATAATTTTATTGGTCTGTCAAATTTGGGAAATAATCTTCTTTGATTAACTCTAGTACTGGTACAAAGGTATATAGGAAGTGTTTATCATCTGGTTTTAGCATAAGAGTTATTTTAATTCGCTGGTTTTGATAAGCAAATTTTAAGTTAGGATTGATATTGTAGCTTTCTAAGAATAATTTATCAGCTTTAATATGATTTGATAATTCAACTGGTAATTCTACTTCCACAAACTTTTCTGTTTGCGTTACTTTGGTTATATTTAAAGATCTTGCTAATTTTTCAAACCATTCTTCATACATATAAATAATCATTGTTTCATCTACTTTACCAAAACGATCTTCTAGTTCTTCTTTTACTTTCTTTAAGCTTTCCAAAGAATCTACTTCGTTAATCATTTGGTGAATTTCAATTTTTATTTCATCATCTGTAGTATAATCATCCGATATATGAGTACTTACATCTACAAGTGATTGTTTATCATCCTCTTCTTGGACTTCTTCTCCTTTTAATTTACGCATTTCTTCTTCAATCATTTGCATATATAAATTGATTCCTACTGAATCGACAAAACCAGCTTGTTCACTGCCTAGAATATCACCTGCTCCACGAATCGCTAAATCACGCATGGCAATTCGATATCCACTACCTAATTCTGTAAATTCTTTAATTGCATCCAATCTTTTAATGGCAATATCATTTAACATCTTACTTTTATCATATAGTAAGTAGGCATAGGCAATTTTATTGGAACGTCCTACTCTACCTCTTATTTGATAAAGTTGGGATAAGCCAAAACGGTCAGCATTGTAAATAATTAAAGTGTTGGTGTTGGGAATATCAATTCCCGTTTCAATAATTGTCGTACATACTAAAATATCATATTTAAAATCAATGAAATCTTGCATAACGTCTTCTAGTTCTATTTTGTTCATTCTTCCATGGGCACTTATAATTCTCGCTTCCGGAACTAAAGATTTGATATGACTTACAATGCTATCAAGTTTATCAATGTTGTTATATAAAATAAATATTTGCCCTTGTCTTGCTAATTCTTTGTAAATTGCGTCTTTGATAATTAAATCATTTTCTTCTAAAACATAGGTTTGAATAGGATAACGATTTACTGGTGGAGTATCAATAATTGATAAATCTCTTAGCCCTGACATGGCCATTTTCATAGTTCTTGGAATTGGCGTTGCTGATAGTGTTAAAACATTGACATCCGTTTTAAATTTTTTGATTTTTTCTTTATGAGTTACACCAAAACGTTGTTCTTCATCTACTACTAATAAACCTAATTTGCTAAATTTTACATCATCACTTAATAGTCTATGGGTTCCGAAAACAATATCTATCGTGCCACTAGCTAAACCTTCTAAAATTCGTTTGGTTTCTTTTGGAGAAGTAAAACGATTTAAAAGAGCAATTTCTACTGGATAATCTTTGAAGCGTTCTTTAGCACTTGTATATTGTTGCTTTGATAAAATGGTAGTTGGGCAAAGATAAAAGACTTGTTTATTATTTAAAACAGTTTTAAAAATAGCACGGAAAGCTACTTCCGTTTTACCAAAGCCAACATCACCACATAATAAACGATCCATTGGAACGGCACTTCTTAAATCATTATCAATTTCTTTTATAGCTCGCTCTTGATCTTTGGTGGGGGTGTATTCAAAAGATGCTGCAAAATCTCTTTCCATATCATATGTTTTGTATGCATCTCCTTTTAAAGCTTTTCTTTCAGCATAAAGTTTTAATAACTCTTCGGAAATATCTTTTATTTTCTTTTCAACTGCTCGTTTGGTTTTAGCCCAACTGGTGGAATTTAATTTACTAATTTTAGGTTTATAACCATCTTTGCTGGTATATTTTAAAATCGTATTCATTTTTTCGACTGGAACATATACCTTATCATTATCAGCATAAAGGATTTCAATATAATCTTTGGATAGGCCTCTTTTAGTTAATGTTTTTATGCCATTATAAATACCAATTCCATGGGCCATATGGACAACATAATCTCCCTTATTTAGGGCATTTAAGTCTTTGATTTTACTTCCAATTTTGTAAGAATTCCGATATTTAATTCGCTCTTTATTTACTTTTTCAATATCATTTTCACTGATTACTACTGTTTTATCCACAATAAAACCTTGAGCTAAATATTTATTCTCAATTGTAATTGGGGCAGTAATTAATTCTTTTATGATTTTAATCTGGCTATCTTTGCTTAAATAAAAGATAATTTTATATCCTTTTCTATGCCATAGTTCCACTTGTTCTTTTAATTTGTCAAAATTTGAATGGAAATTCGGTATTTCCTTGGTAGATAGATTTAAAATATTTGCATTTTTCTTGTAGTTATCAATAAAATCAATGTATATGTTTTCTTTAGGATTTATCTCATCTAGGGCAAACATAAATTTTGTGTCTTTTGGTAAGTCTTTGGCAACGCGAAATTCGAGCATTTCTTCTTCTAGTTTTTCATAGCTTGCTTTTATTCTTGCCTCATCTATGGTTACTACAACTGCATCTTTGGCATAATCTAGTAAACTAGAATGTTTATCCGTTTTAATTTCGCCATTCGTTATTAATTTTACTTCCTTTATTTCTTTTATGGACATTTGGGTTGATTCATCAAACGTACGGATGGATTCGATTTCATTACCAAAAAATTCAATTCTTATGGGGTGATCTTTTAGTGTTACAAAAATGTCAATTACAAAACCTCTAACTGCATATTCGCCGGTAGTTGTAACAATAGTATCCCTTTTATAGTCTAGTTCATCTAATATACTAATTAACTTTTCACGATTAATTTTATCTCCTTTTTTAAGGATAATATTCATTTTTTCTTCTACTGTCTGATCTGTCAAAAACTTTAAATATCCCATTAAATTGGTTACAATGATTCCTTGTTCTTTTTTTAGACTTTCAATTGTATCAATTCTTGTCGTTTTAAGTTCGGGAGATATTGCTAGAGCTTGGCTTGTGATAAAGTCGTCCATTGGAAAAAGAAAAGTATTTTTTTCGTAGGTTTTAATTCCTGAGAAAAAAGTATTTGCTTCATATAAAGTACTTAATAAAACAATGATATTCTTATTTTTTTCTTTAAATAATTTCGACACGTAAAGATAGGCTAACTCATGTGTTAACCCAGTTATTGTTAAATTATTGTCATATTTAAAATAATTATCTAAAAAATTCATGTTATTTGCTCTTTCTATTGTACTCGTTCATTGTTTTATCAATTCCGTTTATAATAAATGAAGTGATTATATTATCAAAAGTGGTATATAATTTTTTTATTGTATTTAGTTCTTCTTCGTTAAATTTACCTAATACATAGTCTTTTGTATCCATCTCTTTTGCTTTGGAAATCCCTACTTTTAATCTGGCAAATGAATCAGAATTTAATGCACTAATAATCGATTTAATTCCATTATGACCACCGGCACTACTATTTTTCTTTAAGCGATAGGTTCCAACAGGTAAATCTAAGTCATCCTGGATTACTAGAATATCTTCTAAATTTACTTTATAAAAGCGCGTAAATTCAACTATGGCATTTCCTGATAAATTCATGTAAGTTTGTGGCTTTATCAATAATACTTTTTCATTATTTATTATTTTTTCTGTATAAAGAGCATTCCATTTTGATTTCCAAGAATCGGTATTTGCAAAATGATCTATTACCATAAAGCCAATGTTATGACGAGTATTCACGTACTCACTCCCAGGATTTCCTAAACCAACAATTAATTTCATTTTCTCACTTCCTAAATATATTTTGATATGTTTTAATATTTCGATTAATTACTACTGATTTTATCTTAACACCAAGACGGGCGTTTTTTCTAAATTTAAGCAATACCATTATAGCATCTTTTTTGATGTTCGAATAAACAAAAATCATTTCCTTTACATGCAGATTGTTTTTATTTGCTAGTACCAAAATTTCCTCTAATCTTTCTGGACGGTGAACTAAATAAAAAGTTCCACTTTCTTTTAATGAATATTTTACAACTTCTAGGATTTCTTCTAAAGTAATGGTGATTTCATGTCTGGCCATGGCTTTTTTCAAATCTTCATTTATTAAAGATGTTTTATCTACTTTAAAGAATGGTGGATTACAGGTAATAATGTCAAAATTATTTCCCGGGAAATAATTTTTTAAATCTTTGACATTACAATTTAACATTTTTATGTTTGTTAAGTTATTTTCTTTGATGCTTTTAAGAGCTAAATCATAAATTTCTTTTTGAATTTCCACTCCAGTTACTTCTATATCATGACGGCTGGCAATAATAAGTGGCAACGGAGCATTACCACTGCAAAGATCTAGTAATTTTCTATCACTTTTCTTAATATCAACAAATTCAGTAAGTAAAAGGGAATCTAAGGAAAATTTAAATAACTCATTATCTTGATATATTTTTAAGCCATAATCATATAAATCATTTTGTACTTCCAACTTCATCACCTAAAGAAATTTCCACTCTTTCGTTATTTACTAACACTTTATAAGTTCTATTTAAAATATCAACATTTACGACTGGACCTTCCCCATATTCGGTAGATACAACCTCACCAATACTTGGTAGGCCTTCACTACAACGTTCATATTCCTCACATTCATAAGTAAGACAACATAAAAGACGACCACATAAACCATTTATTTTGGATGGATTTAAAGCTAATCCTTGGACTTTGGCCATATTCATTGATACAGAATCAATGTGATTTAAAAAGTTTGCACAGCAAATCTTTCCTCCACAAATTCCTAAACCGCCAACTTCTCTTGCTTTATCTCTAGCACCAATTTGTCTTAGTTCAATTCTGGTATGATAAATAGATGCTAGACGTCTTGCTAATTCTCTAAAATCAATTCGTTCATCTGCTAGAAAGTTAAATATTAATTGTTTTCTATCAAATGTATAACTAGCATTGATCATTTTCATATCTAAATCTAGCTCTTTTACTAGACTTCGACATTGTTTTAAAGCTAAATCTGCATCTTTTAAATTTCTTAAATATTCTTCATAATCTTTTTTGGTGGATATTCTTATAATATCTTTTAATTCGTCTATATTTTTTATATCATCTTTCTTAATATAGTTTACTACTTTACCAAATTGAAGACCTTTTTCGGTTTCTGTTATAACGGTTACGTTAATTGGACAACGAAAAGTACTTTTAAAATTGTAAATTTTGCCATTATCTTTGAAATTTACACCATATATATAATATCTATCCATTTAGGTTCCTCATTTCTATTACAAATTTATCTAATAATAATTCTATATTAACATTATAACTCAAATCTTGAAGAATTTTGGTAATAATATTTAGTATTTTAATATTTTTGCTATTGTTTTCTTCTTGATAGATGTTAATTAGCTCTTCATTATATTCTTTATTTTGATTTTTTAAAAAATTTTGGTAAAAAATTTCAAAAATAATCTTAAACATTGTTTCAATATCTTTTCTTTCTGAGATTTTACTTAATATAAAATCCTTATTGCTAATAAAAGAAGAACTGTTTATTTTTGATAAGTACACTTTAATTAACAATTGATAGTTTTTATATTCTTCTTCTGTAATATTTAATTTTTCTAAGATATTATTGCTTTCATATGTTACAACTAAAGACTGGCAACGACTTTTTATGGTTGGTATAATAACATCTTTGTTGTTTGTTAAAAAAAATCCTATGATACCATCTGTTGGTTCTTCTATAAATTTTAACATTGCATTGGCACTACTTGCATTTAGTTTTTCAGCGTTTTTGATAATATAAATATTGTATTTGCTGTAAATTGGTTTGGTTTCAAAAGATATTTTTAAATCTTCGATTTGTTGCTTTTTAATAGTTGCTCCATCTGGAGCGATAGTAATTAAGCTAGGTAAGTTATTTTTGTTGATTAAGTTGCATAGATTACAATGAGAACACTCGGTTTGATATTCTTCTGGGCAATTTAAGGCTTTTATTAACTCCTTTAAATCTTCCATTAAATTTGTTAAATTATTTGTTTCAATTAAATAAGCGTGAGCTAGTCTTCCCTCACGATATTTCTTATATATTTCTAATAAATTATTGTTTGCAACCAAACTACCACATCCTTATATCAACAAATATACTGCGACCAATCCTAATATTCCTGGTGAACCAAGACATGTAACTAATATAATGGTTATAATATTAATTGGAATAAAAATATTTACTCCTGATAGAATCAAATTTAGACCATATAACATTACAAAGGCAAAACATAATTTACTTAGTATTTTTAAGATTCTTTTTTTCATATTTATCACAGTAAATTATATGTTTTTAAAAATTCTTTATTCTGATATTTTTTTACGATCTTCTAAAGCTTTTTCTAAAGTAACATTATCTAAGTAATCAATTTCAGCACCAATAGGAATTCCATAGGATAATCTAGATATTGTTACATCTTTGTTTTCTAAAATTTTCTTAATATATAAAGTAGTTGCTTCTCCTTCAACGGTGGGTTTTAATGCTAAAATTAATTCTGGATGATCTAGTTTTTCTACTCTAGATATTAAACTTGATAAATTAATGTCTTCTGGACCAATATCATCCATTGGAGATATTAAACCGTTTAAAACATGATATGTTCCATTAAATGTACCAGTTTTTTCAAAAGAAAAGATGCTTTTGTAATCTTCAATTACGCAAATAACGTTTTTATTTCGGGTTTCATCTTTGCAAATGTTACAAATTTCACTATCAGTTAAATGACCACATATTGAACATCTAGTTAGATTTTTTTTTGCATCTTTTAAGGCATCACTAAATTCTTGAACTTCTTCTTCACTAAATTCTAAAGTAGCAATGGCAAGACGTTCTGCACTTTTTTCTCCTATTCCTGGTAATTTTTGAAAGTAACTAATTAACTTTTCTAAATCTTTAGGATAATTCATTAGAATAAACCATTAAATGATGAGCCATATGCTCCCATTTTATTTTCTACTTCTTGATCTACTTTTTTTACAGCATCATTCATTGCTATTTTTATCATGTCTTCTAACATTTCTTTATCATCATCTTCAATGGTTCCTTCGAAAGTAATATTTACTTTTTCGACTTCTTTTTTACCATTTATTGTAACTTTAACCCATTCAGAAGTTCCTTCAAAGCTTGAATTGTCGATTTCTTCTTTCTTTTTTGTTATTTCTTTTTGCATTTTTTGGGCTTGTGCCATTAAATTTTGAATATTCATTATAATTCCTTCTTTCTTATTCTATTTCTATTTTATCTTTGTCAAATATATCATAAGCGATTTTTTCAATATTATCAATATCTTTTTCCGGTTCTTCTTCTTTTTTTGGTTCTTCTATATATTGATAAACGTGTTTATTTTTTAAATTTTTAATATATTCTTCTTTTTCACGATTCCACATATTTTCTGTTAAAGCAATAAATTTATATTGCGTATGAAACATTTTATTAAATTGTTCTTCGATTGTCGATAATTTACTATTAACTAGATTAGACGTTCCATCTACTATATTGGTTAAGACTGCAATTTTATCACTCGCTGTTACGATATTACAATCAATTAAGAGATTTAATAAACTTTTATCATCTAGTTTTTGAATAAATGATTGCCAGTTTTGTTTCATAGTCTGCAAATATTCTTTTTTGGCATTTACAAAACAGTTATTTACTCTAATTCTGATTAATTCTTCATAGTTGTTTGTTGGTTCAATTATTTCCCGGGAAATAATTTTAGAATCCTCATTCTTAATTTCACTAACAACTGGTTCTTGTGTTTTTGAAATTTCTTCCTTTGGAATTTTTATTTCCCGGGAAATAATTTCTGGTGTCGATTCTATTTTAGGTCCTGCTTCTTTAAAATATTTTAATAAAGTTATTTCAATTAGTAAATATGGATCAATGCTCATATTGATGTAATTGGAAATATCCGCTAGTTCAAAAGCCATTTCCTTTAATAAATCATAAGATAATCCTTCATAATCTCTATTTTTTTTCGATTTTATGGCTTCCTCTTCTATTTTTTCTAATAGTTTTTTAATTAAAACTTTATAATCTATGGCCAATTCCTTAAACTTTTTCATCATAGAATCAAAGTTATCCACATTATTTTCTAAAATCAGTGTATATAAATCATTTATTTGCTTTTTTGATACTGATCCGAAGTGTTCAATTACATCATTTATCGAGATTTTTTCGGTTGTACTTGATAATTGATCTAAAATGCTTAGTGCATCTCGCATTCCTCCGTCAGAAATATAAGCAATTTCTTCTAAGGCATCATCATCAATAGCAATTTTTTCGTTTTCAACAACATATTTTAGCCTTTTTATAATATCTGTAATGGAAATTTTATGAAAATCGAAACGTTGACAACGAGATAAGATGGTAATTGGGACTGCTTCAATATTTGTAGTTGCTAGAATAAAAATAACATGTTTTGGTGGCTCTTCTAAAGTTAGCAGCAATGCATTAAAAGCACTAGTACTTAACATATGAACCTCATCAATTATATATACTTTATATTTTGAATAAGCTGGAGCTAATTTAATATTGTTAATAATCTCTCTTATTTCATCTACGCCATTATTTGATGCAGCATCAATTTCAATAATATCCGCATTTTCTTTAAAATGAAGACAATTTTCGCATTCGTTACATGGTCCATCTTCTGTTGGGTGTAAACAATTTATAGCTTTAGCAAAAACTTTGGCTGTACTTGTTTTTCCTGTTCCACGTGGTCCTGAAAAAATATAAGCATGCGATATTTTGTCATTTTTTATAGCATTTTTTAGTATAGATACCATATAGTCTTGACCAATGATATTGGAAAATGTATCTGGTCTATACTTTCTATATAATACTTTATAATCCATAACTTCCACCCCATATAATTATATCATATTCCCTTATTACTTGTCTCTTTTCTTTTTAAAAAAATCATTTAATATTAATCTGTACATTTGTTCATATGTACATATGTTTGTTTTTTTTAAATTTGTTTTATTGTACTCTTTTTTATTTTCTGGTTTATCTAATAAATAATAAACATTTCTTATTCTTGATTGTTTTATTATATTTTCACATATACTACAAGGCTTTAAGGTAACATATAAATCACAATCAAAAAGACGCCATGATTTAAGCTTTTTGCTGGCTTTTTTAATAGCAATAATTTCAGCATGATCAAGTACACTATGATTTTTTTCTCTTTTATTATAAGCACATGCAAGAATTTTATTATTTTTTACAATCAGAGCACTAATAGGCACTTCACTTTTTTTTGCAGCTTTATTTGCTAATTTTATTAGTTTTTCAAAATACGTATTATTCATAATATCACCCAATAAAAAAGTGCACACAAATAGGGATTGATGTGGCTGCTACCTTCCGGTCCTGACCAGGTTACAATATATTTGTTGCACATATATAATTTATCACAATTTGATTTAAAAATCAAGGTTAATGTTTCACGTGGAACATTATTCTTTTTATTTTTATGATTTCAATGTTTCACGTGAAACATTGTGAATAACTTTTTGTTTTAATATTTAGAAAAAAATGATCACATAAATATTAATTTGTCTATAAAGCTATAATTTTTAGTTTTTAAAACAATGTTCCACGTGGAACATTGTTAGTAACTTTATTTTATTATCTTTATTGCTACTTTTAATATAAAAAGCCGGCTAATTTTATCATCTTTTTGAAACATGGTTATTAATTTTTTTAAATTTAATGTATTAAATTATTAAATTCAGTTTTTTAAATCATTAAATTTAATTATCAAACCATAAATTTGAAACATTGAATTTAATATTTTTGCTTTTTTGTAAAGTGTGTTTTAATGTTCCACGTGAAACATTGTGAATAACTTTTATTTGTGATTTTTTCAAAAGCCTAATTATGTATATATTATTTTTTATTTCAAATTTATTGCTTTATTAATAAAAGACATATTTTTAAAGTAATGTTCCACGTGGAACATTGTTGATAAGTTTTATATTTAATGATGTTTCACGTGGAACATAGCAAATTTCTAAAGATTATTGATGTACTCAATTTCATGTATCAAATTGTCAAATTCCGTTCTCAAATTACTAAATTCACACTTCAAATCATAGATTTGATACATGAATTAAGTATTTTCAATTTTACTTTTTTAAAGCTAAATCAAGTTTCACGTGAAACATTTTATTTTTTCCGTATCATTTTAAAGTTACTAACATTTATTTTTTCAATCATAATTTATATAATTTTGGACATAAAAAAACCATTAGATTTCAAACTAATGGTTCGTTTTTATTCTTGAGCTTCTTCGTTTGGCTCTTCTGTTTCTTCTTTATCAACTAAACTAATTGTAGTAACGTATTGATCATCTTTTAAATGAATTAATCGAACTCCTTGGGTAACTCTTCCTAAAGTATTTATTTGATCTAAAGTCATTCTCATGGTTGTACCAGTATTTGTCATAATAACTAGTTCTTTTTCTTCATCAACTACTTTTACGGCTGCAATATTACCATTTTTCTCTGTAATATTTAATGCTTTTACACCTTTGCTACCACGACTTGTTTCTCTAAATTCACTTACTAGTGTCTTTTTTCCATATCCTTTTTTAGTTACCAACAATATTTTATCATCTTCATTTACTACTTCAGCACAAACACATTTGCTTCCATCTAAATTAATACCTTTTACACCACTAGCAGTTCTACCCATAGCACGGATTTTGTCTTCTTTGAATTTTACCATTCGACCAGTTTCACTACCTAATAAGATATAATTTTCGCCATTTGTAGGCTTTACTGCAATTAATTCGTCATTTTCTTTTAAATTAATACAAATCTTTCCTGACGTACGTATGTTTGTAAACTCTTCTATTGAAGTTTTCTTAACTAATCCGTCTTTTGTTACAAATAGTAAATATTTTATATCAGAATTTGTCGAAATTCCTAGGATTGAGCTAATTGTTTCATCTTTATCAATGGATAATAAGTTTATGATTGGTAATCCTTTTGATTGACGGTTAAATTCAGGAATTTCATATCCTTTAAGTCGATATACTTTTCCTTTGTTTGTAAAGAATAAAACGTGATCGTGGGATGAAATATTGATAATTTGTTCAACAAAATCTTCTTCATTTGTTGTCATGCCTTTAATACCCATTCCTCCACGTTTTTGAGCTTTAAAGGTATCAGACGTTGTTCTTTTGATATAACCTTTATTAGTCATGGTAATAAGGACGTTTTCTTCTGGTATTAATGATTCATCTTCAATATATTCAATCGCTGTCATATCAATATCTGTACGACGTTTATCACCATATTTGTCTTTAATTTCTTGAAGTTCTTCTTTAATGATATTTAATACTTTTTCTTCTGAAGCTAAGATACTTCTTAATTCTTCAATTAATTTTAATAATTCATTTAATTCTTCTTCAATCTTTTCTCTTTCTAAACCAGTTAATCTTCTTAACCTCATTTCTAAGATTGCTTCGGCTTGAACATCACTTAAATTAAAGTTATCCATTAAGCCTTGTTTTGCTTCTTCATCTGATTTTGAAGCTCTAATTAACTTAATTACGGCATCAATATGATCTAAAGCAATTTTTAAACCTTCTAAGATGTGGACGCGTTTTTCGGCTTTATCTAAATCAAATTGTGTTCTTCTTATAATTACTTCTTTTTGATAATCAATATATTTGGAAATAATGTCTTTTAAGCCTAATGTTTTTGGTACTCCATTATCAAGCATTAAGAAGATAATTCCATAGGTTGTTTGAAAAGCAGTGTGTTTATATAATTTATTTAATATAACTTGCGCATTTGCATCTTTTTTTAGAGTAATGGTTATTTTAATACCATCTTTTAAATCGGCATGATAGTCCGTAATGCCTTCTAATACTTTATTATGTACTAGTTCTGCTACTTTATTTTTTAGTTCTAGTGTATTTACTCCATATGGTACTTCATCTACAATGATATATTGTCTTCCATTTTTTTCTTCAATGTGAGCACGGCTGCGAATGGTAATCGTTCCACGGCCGGTTTCATAAGCTTTTTTGATACCACTATTACCTAATATTAAGGCTCCAGTTGGAAAATCAGGACCTTTAATATACTCCATTAAACCGGCAGTATCAATATCTGGATTATCAATGTATGCGATACAGCCATCAATTACTTCTCCAAGATTATGTGGTGGGATGTTTGTTGCCATACCAACGGCAATACCCATTGTTCCATTTACTAAAATATTTGGAAATCTTGATGGTAAGACTTCTGGTTCTTTGGTCGTTTCGTCATAGTTTGGTACAAAATTTACCGTATTTTTGTTGATATCTCTTAGTAATTCCATTGAAATTTTGGCTAGTTTTGCTTCGGTATAACGGTAAGCAGCTGCTCCGTATCCTTCGATATTACCAAAGTTTCCATGGCCATCAACAAGCATATAACGATAATTGAAATCTTGGGCC
This sequence comes from uncultured Bacilli bacterium, assembly GCA_944358165.1. Classification (GTDB taxonomy): domain Bacteria; phylum Bacillota_I; class Bacilli_A; order RF39; family UBA660; genus Caccenecus. The sequence continues at coordinate 24,616 of CALVQS010000007.1, forward strand.
ATACGAACCATGGCATCATAAATACTTGAATCTCCGTGTGGGTGATATTTACCCATAACATCACCAACAATGGTTGCTGACTTACGATATTGTTTGTCTGGAGTTAACCCATTTTGAAGCATATCATAAAGAATTCTTCTATGAACTGGTTTTAATCCATCTCTTAAATCTGGTAGGGCACGAGATATGATAACACTCATGGAATATTCCAAAAATGACTTTTTAACTTCTGTTACTATATTATTTTGTTCTAATTTATCCATATAAACCCTCCTAAATATCTAGATTTTCAGCAAATTGAGCATTGGCTGCAATAAATTCACGACGAGGTTCTACTTCTTCACCCATTAATTTTGTGAATATTTCATCTGCAGCAATCGCATCATCTACTGTTATTTGTCTTAAAATTCTTTTATTTATATCCATGGTTGTTTCATTTAATTCTTCCGCATCCATTTCACCTAAACCTTTCATACGAGCTATTTCATATTTGGTATTTGGTGATAAGGTTGCAAGGTAAGCATCTCTTTCTTCTTCGTTTAGTACATATTTTATCGTTTTTCCATGCTTTATAACAAATAATGGTGGTTGGGCAGCATAAACATGTCCGGCTTCCACAATTGGCTTAAAAAAGCGATAAAATAGCGTTAAAAGTAATACTCTGATATGAGAACCATCGACATCGGCATCGGTCATGATAATAATTTTGTTGTATCTTAGTTTGTCGATATTAAAATCTTCACCAATTCCTGTACCAAATGCGGTAATAATTGTTCTGATTTCTTCGTTTGATAATGCACGATCTAAACGAGCTTTTTCTACATTTAAAATTTTTCCACGAAGAGGCAATATGGCTTGAGTCATACTATCTCTACCTTTGATAGCAGAGCCTCCAGCTGAATCTCCCTCGACTAAAAAGATTTCACTAACCTGAGCATCTTTACTTTTGCAATCTGCTAATTTACCAAAGAAGTTGCTAACATCAAGATCTCCTTTACGACGAGTCATTTCTCTTGCTTTTTTCGCTGCTAATCTGGCACGAGATGCAGTCATACATTTTTCAACAATGGCTCTTGCGACACTTGGATTTTCCATTAAGAAACGTTCAAATCCTTCACTAAAGATATCACTGGCTATTTTTCTTACTTCACTATTTCCTAATTTTGTCTTCGTTTGACCTTCAAATTGAGGATCCGGGTGCTTACAAGAAATAATCATAGCAAGTCCTTCACGACAATCATCACCTGTCAAGGAATCATCGTTATCTTTTAACATCTTATTATTACGAGCATAATTGTTAATAATTTTGGTTAAAGCAAATTTGACACCATCTTCGTGAGTTCCACCTTCATAAGTGTTGATGTTGTTTGTAAATGAATAAAGACTGGAATTATAGGAATCATTGTATTGCATAGCAACTTCAATGCTTACACCATTTTCTTCGCCCTCAACATAAATAATTTCATCATGAAGTGGTTGTTTATTTTTATTTAACATAGCTACATATTCAACAATACCACCATTATAACAAAATGTATCTTGTCTGCCATCTCCACGTTCATCAATTAAAATAATTCTTAATCCTTTATTTAAGAAAGCAAGTTCTCTTAGACGATTTGCTAAAGTATCATAATCATATTCGGTTGTTTCTTTAAATATTGTTGGATCAGCTTTAAAAGTTACGGTAGTACCTGTTCTATCTTTAGAACACTCATCAGTAACATGCATTGGGGCAACAGGATGTCCTCCGTTTTCAAAACGTTGATAATGGACTTCGCCTTCTCTGTAAACTCTTACTTCAAGCCAACTAGATAAGGCATTTACAACACTTGCTCCTACACCGTGAAGACCACCACTTACTTTGTATCCGCCTCCACCAAATTTACCACCAGCATGTAATACGGTAAAAATCGTTTCAATCGTTGATAAGCCTGTTTTTTGGTTAATACCGACTGGCATTCCTCGACCATCATCTTTAACAGATACTGAATTATCTTTGTGAACAACTACTTCAATATCATCACAATATCCTGCTAGAGATTCATCTACGGCATTGTCGACAATTTCCCAAACAAGATGGTGTAAGCCTTTTGAACTCGTTGTACCAATATACATACCAGGACGTTTTCTTACCGCTTCAAGTCCTTCTAATACCTGTATATCACTATCTGAATATTCATTTTGCATAATTTACTCCTCCTCTACAATTCCATTTGATATATGAAATACTTTTGCGTTTGCTATTAAGGTTTTATCTACCATTGATATTTGGGTTGTTGTTATGAATGTTTGCATTTCTTTATCAATTAAGGCTAAAATGTTATTAATTTTTTCTTCATCTAATTCACTAAATAAATCATCTAATAATAAAATGGGTTTTTTATGTAATTTGTTTTCAATATTTTTGATTTCAGCTAATTTAAAAGAGATAATACTGTTTTTTTGCTCACCAACTGATGAAAATTCTTTTACTATTTCCTCATCAATCTTAAATTCAAAGTCATCATGTTGGATTCCAAAGAGTGTTTTTCCAAAAATTATTTCCCGGGAAATATTTTTTTCAAACATTTTTAATAGGGCTTCTTTGGTTTTTCCTTTAAATTCGCTCTTATATTTCACTTTTAAAATACCTTTGTGGGTTATTTCGTAATAAATTTCACTGATATAAGAATTAATATTGTTAATAAACTCTTCCCTTATCAACATTATTTTTAAACCAATCGTTACTAATTGATTTGTTAAGATGTTTAAAAATGGAGAATCAGCCTCTTTCTTTTTACTTAAAGCTTTTAAATAAGCATTTCTTTGCTTTAAAACTTTATTATAATTGGTTAGTAAAAGAAGATATTCACTGTTTATACTAGATATTTCAATGTTTAAAAGTTTTCTTCTTGTACTTGGAGTATCTTTGATCATTTTTAAATCATCAGGGTTAAATAAAATTATATTAACTTTTGTAATATAATCACTTATTTTTACTATTTTGTTATTATCAATTTTAATTCTTTTACCAGCATTACTTATTATTATTTTGTAATT
>CALVQS010000008.1 GCA_944358165.1 uncultured Bacilli bacterium
GTTGCTAACATATTTTGATATTTATTTGATACAATTACATTCATGTTGTTTCCCTCTTTCTAATCTCCTATTGAATCGCTATAACTATTTTCATCGTGTGATTGAAAATTACTCGTTGTTCCTTTGATAGTGAAGCCGGAAGTTTCGCCAACAATTGGTAAATTAAATTTGTAAAAAATAATGATTTGATAATAATTACTGGTATTTGCACCATCATATTTTTTTATACAATAAAAATATTTGGTGCCTTCTCGGGCTGGTTCTAAAGTGGAATTTGATAAAGATGTGGCACCATAAACGCCAGTTTCATCTTCTCCCTCATTAACACAGACGCCACTTACATCATATCCAGCATAATATAAATAATTGTTAAGTAAAGTTATGGATTCTCGGTTAATTCCTTCATATTTTTCAACCATGTCAATCATTTCATTTTTTACTCTTACTGTTCGAGAATAATTAAGTGTTAAAATAATAAATCCACAGAAAAACAAAATGAAGACAAGAGCTATTCCTAAAATCCAAGTTCCACCAATCGTATGCCTCATGATATCACCTCATTCACACCAACCATAACCAGCTGAATCATATATACACTCATTTGGTTCATAAATACGACCTGTTTCTCCAACTATCGAAAATTCAAAAACATCACTGAAAATAGGAATGTCTAATTGATAAAAAACTTCTATTTGATAATATAATGCAACAGGTAATTCTGGATTTTGATTTACTCTTACTGCTTTTACACAAAATGCTGAGTTGTTATAGTCAATTAATCCTTCCCTATTAAAGCCAACCGCACCATCTTCACAAGTTCCTGTGCTTCGATAATTTGCTTCTTTAAAATAGTCTGAAATTTGTTCAGAAAAATTATAGCAATTATCACTGCTGTTTGGAGTTGCAGAAGTACATACTCCACCTTGATTTTTGATAATATTAATAATTTCATTTTTAACATTAAATGCCTTAGAATAGTTAATTGATAAACTAATATAGCCTGCAAAAAGTAGAACAAAGACAATAACAATGTTAAATAATGATACGCCACCTACTGCCTCTTTCATTTCTTTTTACCACCTCAATTAACCTTTCCAAGCGCATGTAATATCATGTGATTGCCCATTATCATCTGTATAAGTACATGTTACTTCACCATTTTCCGGAACAATACAATTTCCATTGGAATCTTTAGATGGACATAAGCATATTGCTTCATCACATCTTGTTTCTATTGCAAAGTTATTTTGAATCATGGGCCATAGTATGGTAAAGAAAAAAAACGACAATAAAGCTATTATTACAACTACAATTACTGTCATATTTAAATCGCCCATTGCCTGTTTCATTTCTTCCTCCTAATATTTTTATTTTGATGTTGATTCTGTATCTTCTAAGCAGTTTTTAGATTGTCCTGTTGATGATATTGTACAAGTTCCATTTGCACAACTGATTCCGTTTTCTGAATCGGTATAAGTACCACCGCCAGCTGTTGAACAAGCAGTATTTAATTGCAAACTTGAACGAATCGTTGGCCATACAAATGCGTAGAAAAATGCCATTACCGCTGCAATTGCTACTACAGTAACAACTGTCATATTTAATTCTCCAGTTGCTTCCTTCATATATCATTTCCTCCTTTTACTTTTCTGATTAATATTATAACGTATTTTTTATTAAATATCAATAATTTGTCTTTTCTTTTTCTCAATTATTTTTATTTTGGTATAAATTAATAAAAATATTAACGATGTTATACTAACGAATATGCCTGTTTTTAAGCCTTTTGGAAAATAAGTTATTTCTATTGTATGTTCTCCTTTTTCTAATTCTATTCCTATGAATGTATCTAAAACTTTAAAGTATTCAGTTTCTTTTCCATCTACTTTAATCGTTAATCCTTGGTCATAAGGAATCGTTATGAATAAAAGATCATCATTTACTAAAACTTCTCCTTTTAAAATAAAATTGTTATCTTCTATCTGTTTAAAAGATGTATTTTGATTTATTTTTTCAAGTGTACTTTCATATACTTGTAAATCTAACGCGGTAAATAAGTATTCTTTTATAGAAGCAGCATCTTCTGATAAGCTTTGATATTGATATGTTAATTTTAAAGTGTCATCTTTATGTAAAGCAATTAAATAATCCGATCCTTCTTCAAATTCATATTCTTCTTCATTAATAAAGATTTGTGCTTCTTCTTGCATTAATATTTGATTGTTATCATGAATAATAAGACAGTCTTTATTTACTTTGGTACTCAATGTGATTGTTATGTCTTTGGTTGCATCATAAAAGTTGCCCTCATCATCTAATTTTACATTTTCTAAAGAAATATCAATTGGTAAATCATAATATAAATTTATTTCTTCTCCTAATATAGCACTGTATAGGTTATTTATATTTTCTGTTTTATTTTCGCCCATTTTTACATCTAATAATTTTTTGTTTGTGCTAAATATGATAGGTAGTGCTTGTTCATTGATACATAGATTGTCTTTACATGAGAAATAATTGCTTGTTCCCATAATATATTTTACTCCTAGAAGTGATAAAGCAGCAGGGTTATTTGAATATAATATAATGGTGTTTGCAGCTGGATATGTTAAATTTATGTCACTTAAAAATTGGATTACTTGACTATTATTAGAAGAACTAAATAATTCAATCGAATTAAAATTATGCATTAGTCCAGCATCGGAATAGTTTAATGTGGTAGTACGATAATCATTTGTTATTCCCTTTAAATTTTCATTTGTTTCAGTGTTATTTTTAATTGTTTTTTCGTAAGAAAGACCTTGGTTTATATCTAATATTGAATAAGTATTGCAGCCTAATTCTAAGATAATTAAAATAATCAACCATTTGTTTTGCTTTTCTTTTTCTAGATAAATATAAAATAGTAAGGCACTTAATAATATTTGTAATACTCGTAGATTTGACAAATTTAAGCCTTCTACTTTGTATGAAAAAGAGCCAATTAATAAAATCATGAAGCCAATTGTCATAATACTTTTCATTTTTTCTGATATTTTTATACCATCTGATTTACAAAAGGATTCATAGGCTATGGTAATTGCCAAAAAAACATAGACAAATTGATAACGATGTTCCCACCAATATGGTTTTTGAAACATATTCCAGGCATAATCAAGAAGAGGTATTGCAAAACATAAATAGAAAAATATAAGAGTTATAATGGTAATTATTTTGTTTTTTTTGCTTATTTTTTCATTGAAGAAATAACTAATTAATAAAACAAGACCGAATATTGTTATGTAGATTGTAGTGGTGCCATAATCAAAGTGATCTTCTATTATGAAAGAGCCAATTGTCATATTGTATAGTTCACTTAATAGGTTATACCAATCTATTGAAAAATAATTAAAAGTAAAATCTAGATTTGATAATCTTCCTCCTAATAAATTAAAAATGGTTGGAATTAAAATTATACATGCAAGTAAAGCTGCTAAAAATGATGATAAAATAAATCTTAAAAATTTTTTAAAAGTTAATGTTTGGGTCGTTAATGTTTTATAGAAAAAATAAATGATCATAAATATACATAGCATAAATCCTGTATAATAATTTATGATAATCGCTAAGGCTAAAAACAAAGTATAAGATGTAAAATCGTCTGTTTTAATTAACTTGTCTAATCCTTTTATTATTAACGGAAGTAGAATGTATGCATCTAGCCACATAATATGCATACACATGGCAACTGCATAGCTTGATAAAGCGTACATTAAACTAAAAATTATGTTCCATTTTGTATATTTATATTTGGTGTTTAAACTATTTAAATAAATACTCATAGTTAAACCTGCTAAACCTATTTTTAAATAAATCAAGATTGCATAAAAAATATAGATATTTATATTATTAAAAAAAATGCTTAATAGATTTAATGGACTTCCTGCATATAAGTTTAAAATACTAAAAAAGTTTACTCCTAATCCGGCATGTAGTGTATAAAAAATAGTTTTTCCACTTCGAAGCATATTTCCTAATTCTACTAGAAATGTTGGATATTGATAATAAGAATCATAAATATTAAATGTGTGATCGCCAAATGGAATATATCCACATAAACTTGCTATAATAAAAAATATGGTAATTGGTAATAGAAAACTTAATAAGTAAAAATATTTTTTCTTCATAAAGTTACTCCCCATTTTGATTCCATTTTATCATTTACATTATTTGACGTCAAGCTGATTTCTTTTTTTTGTTTTGTCAATTTGATTTGATTCTATTGTATTTAGGTACTATTTTGTGTTATATTTATTCTAGAAAAAGAGTGATGACATGGAAAATATTGAGATAAAAATTTTTGAATTTATAAAAGGATTAGGAACGATTCTTCTTTACTTTTTTGTAAGTATTCTAACTTCTTATATTTTAGCTGATTTTATTAATCATGAAAATATGGTAATTGCATCTTTGGCACAGATTGCTGTTTATGCTGTTTTACTTTTGGTATTAGGACTTGTCTATCATAAAAGATTAATCCATGATTTTAAAAACTTTAAAAATGAATATTTGGGAGTTGCTCTTAAAAATTGGATTATTGGTTTAGGAGTTATGTATATTTGCAATATTTTAGTTTCTTCTTTAGCTGGTGGGTTAGCAACAAACGAAGAAGCAAATCGTAATTTATTTTCATCTTATCCTGTTAGTAGCATTCTTACTATGGTTTTTATTGGTCCACTTATTGAAGAAATTACTTTCCGAGCTAGTTTTAAAAAAGCTTTTTCGAAATGGTATACTTTTGCTATCGTTACCGCTTTAATTTTTGGTTCTTTTCATATTTCTAACTTTTTTGTTTTACTTGCTCAGGGTGAATTTAATTTATCAGAACTTGCTTATTTGCTCCCTTACAGCGCTTTAGGCTTTTTCTTTGCCAAAGCTTTTTATGAAACAGATAATATTTATACTTCTTATTTTGCTCATATGTTTCATAATGGATTGTGTATTATTATTTTAATTGTTTTAAGTCTTATAGGAGGATAAACATGGAAAAGCAAGTTAAAGTTAAACCTAGAATTGGGGTTAAAATACTTTTTATTTTTATCCTTATTTGTTTTCTTCTTTTTATTTATGCAAGATATATTAATACAAGTGGTTTTGTTACTCATGAGGTAGCAGTGATTGATGAGGCTCTACCTCAAGATTATAATGGATTTAAAGTTGTTCATTTTTCTGACTTACATTATGGCAGAACTACTTTTGAAGAAAATTTAAAGAAAATCGTTGAAGAAATTAATTATCTATCTCCTGATGTTATTGTCTTTACTGGTGATTTATTTGATAGTGATTCGATTCCGGATGAAGATATTAAGATTGTTACAAAGTATTTAGAACAGTTAGAAGCTAGATTATATAAGTTTGCTGTTATTGGGGATTATGATCAAAAATATTTGGAAACTTATCAAAGTGTTTTGGAAGAAAGTGATTTTATTTTACTCGATAATGAGTCTTATTTGCTTTATGATAATAGTACAGAGCCAATTAACATTGTGGGTCTTACGAATACAAATGATATTCTTTCTTTGTATGATACGGATGCTTTTACCATTACTCTTGTTCATGAACCAGATCTTATAAAAGATATTCATAATAGTAATGTCGTTTTAGCAGGACATTCTTTGGGTGGACAAATAAAAATACCTTTTGTTGGTGGTATCATTAAACAGGACGGTGCATCTAACTATATTGATGATTATTATGAAGTTGAAAATCAACAGTTGTATATTTCTAATGGAATTGGTACACAAAAGTTTAGCTTTCGAATGTTTAATAAACCATCCATTAACTTCTATCGATTTTATAATTACTAAAAAAGAGGGTTTTACTCCTCTTTTAAAATTTCATTAATTTTGGTTGTAGCATTAATTACCGTTTCATTATCTGGATACATAACATATAATTTTGTTCCACCATATGAATATGTGTAATCGAATCCATCAGTACCATTTAAACTGATATTTTCTATTTCCCAACTTGGCATATCACGTATTTGCATTTTAATAAATTCGGTTATATCATCTGTTTTTAAATTGGTAATGAAAGAACCATCTAAAGCTTTTAAAAGACTTGTGTAGGATGTAATAATGCTAGGACTGATTGCTTTGTTAATTAAAGCTTCAATTAATGCTGCTTGATTTTCTACTCTAGTTCTGTCCCCTTCATTAAATGATTTACGTTCTCTTACAAAAGATAAAGCTTTTTTACCATCTACATAGTTATATCCCCCATTATAATAATAGCCGTCTTGAGAAGTAAAGTTGTATTTTGAATATACATTTACCCCTCCTAGAGCATCTACAATATCAATTACTGAAGTGAAATTTACTTTTACATAATAATTAATGCGAATATCTAGTAAATCTTCTAAAGTTTGAACACTTGTTTCAATACCATAGATACCAGCATGCGTTAATTTATCTTTGGCATTTTTGCCTGCTAGAGTTACATAGTAATCTCTAGGAATTGATGTAATTAAGATTTTGTGAGTGGTTGGATTTACCGTGATAATCATGTTTACATCACTTCTTGAAACACTACTTACTGATCCATAAGTATCAATTCCAGAAACATAAATGTTAAACGCATCTTTGGTAATATCTACTTCATGTGCAATATCTTCGGTTTCAACATCTAGTGAAAACTCATATATTACTTTGTAACTATTAGCAAAAGCTTCGTCACTTTCATTTAACATTGCTAACATAGATTCCTCAATTAGCATTGCATCAAATTCTTTGTTTAAGAAATCCTCTTTTAAAGTTGTAATATTATCAGTCGTTGTAAATTCTGGAGAAATATTCTTCTCTATTTTTTCTTTTGCTTCTTTTAGACCATCTGATGTAAACTCTAAACTGCCTATTGTTAATTCATCCAAATCCTTTAGTTCTTCATAATCACTTTTCTTTAAAACAATAACACTGTAATTCTCTGTTTTATAGTTTACAAAGCCAAGTTTTTTTAAGAATCCTATCGTATTTAGTTCATAAATAATTACCAAAACTAAGAAAATAATATATAAAATGGATAATAGCGTACCAATCGCTCGCTTTTTGGTTCCCTTTCGCACTAAAATCAAACAAGAAAATATGACATCAAATAAAATTAATAATACGCATAGGACTAAGAAGTATTCTCCTGGTAAAACATCTATAAAATAAAATAAACATAAAGTTATAATTGTTATAATTGACATTGCAATTGATAAAAATTTGAAAAATGGCATAATTTTTTCTTTTCTTTTCGCCATAACACATCTCCTTTTTTCGTAACATCATTATATCATATTCTGCTTTTATTTACTTATTTTAAATAAGGCTTAAAATAAAATAAGTAAAGTAAATGTATAGTAATAAATAGCTTGTTCCAAATAATATTGCCCCGATTACATCACTTAAATAGTGAACGCCTAAATAGACTCTGGTGTAGCCAACTAAAAATATTAATAAAGTTAAAATAATGGTTAGAATCCATTTTAAAGGAAGAATTAAGTCGCTAATCATTATCAGAAAGATTACAAAACCATAAAATATCGCTCCAGTCATGGTATGTCCGGATGGATAAGAATATCCTTTTTCATTTACTAATCTTTTTATATTTGGCCTTTCCCTTTTAAAAGTGTTTTTTAACACTCCTATTAATATCCACATGATTAACATATTTATTAAAATTACTACAAAAATCATTTTATTTTTAACAAAGAGTAATATTAAAAGACAAAGAAGTGCTATAAATTTTGCACTTGCTAGGAAAGTAATTATCTTAAATATAGCTGTTTTTAAATTAGTTATTTTTATTTTAGCATAAAAATTATGATCTAATTCATCTAATTTTCCTTTTAACATAGATATAGACCATATTAAAAATAATATAAATAAAACTATAAAACTTATTATCATAATCATCACATTATTATTATATACTAAAATTAACGGTTTTAGCTAGTACAATTGATAAATTTATGCTATAATTGGTTTGTACTTGCCTGTGTGGCGGAATTGGTAGACGCGCTGGACTCAAAATCCAGTGGTAGCAATATCGTGTGGGTTCGAGTCCCACCACAGGCACCAGATTGATTGATACTCGAACTTTTCGAGTAGTAATAAATATTAACTAGAAGTACCGTCTAGTTTTTTTTATTTAATTAGGTTAAAAACATGACATATAAGAAAATTTACTTGTTAAAAAAGTTGTTATAGTACGTAAAACATTTTAAAAAGCCTGTAATTTCAAAGCTTTTTTCATTTTATAAATATTTTGCACTCAATATCTTTATCTAATAATTTAGCAAATTTATTACCATCTTTCATAGTTCCTACGATTAGACCATAAGTAGGAATTGATATTTTATCCCTATTTATTTTTTTAAAATAAATATGTATTCATGCGCTAATAAATAAAAATTGATTTTTTGACGTTTCCAATATTCTGTTGTTTTACAATTATGTTGTTCTTTGATAATTATTTCTTTTAATTGAAAACCTGTATTTATAAAAGCATTTAAAACATTAAATCCTAAAGGAACTACATTCCCTTGTTTTCTTATATCTCCTATCAAAATTGCACAAATTTTACCATGTTTTAAAATATCAAACATTTTCTTTGAAAAATATTTCATTTGTTCTAAAAAATTATTGACAGTTAATCTCGATAAATCTCCATTTATATTTGAACTATACTGAATTATATTTGCATATGGCGGATGAAGAAATATAAAATCAATACTTTCCTTATTGATTATTTTATCTATATACATTGAATTTAAGCAATATAATTTAGGATTATAATTATTGTTATATTTAAAATTCAAACGCTCTTGAGTAAGTCCTATAGCATTATTGTTTATATCTAAACCAATTGCTCGACGTTTTAATAATTTACATTCTATTAATGTGGTTCCACTTCCGCAAAAAGGATCTAAAACTACATCATTTTCTTGGGTATATTTACATAATAAATTACGTATTACATAGGGACTACAATTTCCACTATAATCCCCTTTATGAGTGGCCCAGTCTCCTCGATCTTTAAAGTTCCAAATACTTGTTGTTTCTAAATTAAAATTTTTTGGTTGTAGAATCATGTCGAAACCTCCTTAAAATGTGAAAGAAGAACTAATCAAGTTCTTCTCTCACTAAATCAATTATCCAATCAATCCAAGATTTTATCGTAGAAGCTCTCCGGTAAAAAGTTTCATCACTATTTACTTTATATAAGTTACACTCCTTCATACAATTTACTACCATCTTATTAGATGGCATTTCTGATTGTTCAAAACATATTTTGAAAACATTATAAAATACTTTATGGGACAAAATACATTTAACAAATTCCATTTGTCTTTTCTTATAATTCATATTTAAAATATTCTTACCATAAGAAGTTAGTTGAAATATTTCATTTTCCTTTTTTATAAGTCCTAGATAGATTGCTGCATTTGTATAATAATCAGCTTGTCTTTCTACAAAATCATATGTATCCTTTACATCCTTTTTATTTATTTCATTATCTCGCACTAATTCACAAATGTTAATTACTCTATTAAAATTATCTGCTTGTGGAAATGGAACTTTTGGCTCTTCTGTAAATTTAGTAATATTATCATAAATTTCCTTAATTGCATCAAAAGTAATTTTTGTATCATCAATGCTATATTTTTGAAACTTTACTAATTCTATAGAAGAATATTCATTATCATCTTTAAATTTATATTCATATAAAGTGAAAATGTCATTTGAATATGCAATAAAGATTGGTCGAACCTGCTTTTTTACTTTATTTTTCCATAAGCGATATGGATAATATAATTGCCTAACTAAAAAATCTGATGATACTTTATTTTTTGCTTCAATTACTGCTAAACTGTTTATTCCTTCATATCCACCATCAATTTCAATCCGAGAATTTTTTACTTCAACAGTAATATTCTCACTATTATTTATATTTTTTATTTGAAAATTAAAATTCCCAGAGCCCATTTTGCCACTGACTGTTGGTACTAAATTTTCTTCTTCTAAAAAATCTTCTAATATTTTAGTGATATAGGCGCAGTTTAAAGCTAAGGCTTCACTTGTTATTTTATTATAATCAAGGCTTTCTATATATTGCGGAAAATTGACTTGAATAATGTTACCTTTTATCTTTTCAAAATTATGATATGTTTTAAAAGTAGAAAGCATATAGCTACTACTACTAATTGGTAAAATTGAAAGATTATTTTCACTTAATATTTTAGGTATTGCTTCACTATTATCAAATTTTGTCATTAATCTTGCTTCTCTATATTTATTAATTTCTTCAGAAGTTATTTCAAAAAATCCTTGTTCTTTTATTTTATCTAATATGTGATAGTCTTTAAAAATTTGCTCCCATGCTTGCTCATTATATTTATATGCTGACATTATTTATAATTAACACCTCGCTTATCTCTCCTCTTGCAGTGCTTATGCTGTTTATACTCCTTTTTGCTTTTACTTCTATGATTTTATATCTTTTTTTATCTGAAAATAAATTTCTGATATATTTACAGTCTGAGTTTGACAGCAAAATATGTACTCCCTTATCAGTAAGTTTATCGCATAAACATTTTAATCTTTCTTGTTCACTAAGGCCAAAGCCACTTTCGTTGTAACCCGTAAAGTTTGAAGTTGTTGAAAGTGGAACATAGGGAGGATCAAAATAAACAACGTCTCCCTTTTTAGCATTTTTTAAAGCAGATTCGAAATCTACATTTAGAAATGTGATATCTGACTCATTAAGGTATTTATTTACTGCTTTTAAACCAATTTCATTTACTATACTTGGATTTTTATATCTTCCAAAAGGAGAGTTGAATTCGCCCATACTATTTACACGATATAATCCATTATAGCAGGTTTTGTTTAAATAAATAATTCTTGCTGCTTTTTCAACATTACTTAATTTTTGATAAACATCTGGATTACGATCTAATTCACGTATTTTATAATAACATTCAGCTGTATTGGCATATTTGTTAGCAGTGCTTAACTCTGCAATCAAATTATCAACGTCATCTCTAACTACTTTGTAAACATTCATTAGTTCCTGATTAATATCGTTAATTACAGCTTTTGATGGTTGCAAGTCAAAAAAAACTGCACCACCACCGATAAATGGTTCATAATAAGTGGCAGTACTGCTTATTTTAGGTAAATATTCATGTATAACTGGTAATAGTTGTCTCTTTCCTCCAACCCATTTTAAAATTGGAAGAACTAATTTATTTTTTTTCATTATATCATCACTAATTATAGTCTACCATATAAATGTTTGTTATTCAAGCCTTTTTAATTCAAACTATTTTCGTTCTGCAAACAGACAAGCTTCTCCTTCTCTTTTATGAACTTTATAATAATAAAAAGCTATGTTCAATTCCATTCATTATTTTTTGAATATTTTTCATTGCATTTCCCCCTTATTTTTTGACCAATCTTCAAATGGATCAAAATTATGCTGCATTTCCCATTTTATATGACAATCTCTAGCATGTTTTACTGCTTCACAACCATTATTTGAAGTTGCACTTGCCCCTTCTGTCACAACAAAGAACGATAAATTATATTGTTTGGCTAATACTTTCACTTTATTACAAAATTCTCTAGATATGGATATTTTATCCATTTCAATTACAATCTGATATTCGTCTTGATAAATAATTTTGCTTTCATCAATTTGAATTTTTTCTGTTTTTATAAAATTTTTATCTATCCATTTAGTAATTAATGGTAATGTTCTTTCTAAAAAAATTTCATAACCATTTGAATTAAAATATGAGCGATATTCTTTAGTTTCATCAGCATAAATAGTTGGTTTATTTAACCAATTAACTTTATTTGATTTAATAAAATTATTCCAAACTTTATTAGGATTACAGATATTATTCCATAGATATTTTTTTAAATATTCGTATATTCCAATATCCTCACATGTAATTCTAAAATACTCATTATTCATTCAATCACCTCATATAAAATATTTATGTCAAGTTTTTTCATTTCATAAATATTTTGCATTCAATCTCATCATCTAGCAATTTAGCAAATTTATTACCATCTTTCATAGTTCCTACGATTAGGCCATAGTGAGTAGGAATTGCTATTTTTGGTTTTATTGTATTTATTAGTGTTGCTGCTTCCTTCACATTCATTGTATAAGTTCCACCAATGGGTACAAAAGCAACATCACATTTTACTTTTAAATTATCTTCTGTAATATCCGTATCACCAGCTATATAATATGTGATGTCATCTGTTTTTAATAAATATCCTACCCAATTATTGGACTTGGGATGAAATGATTTATCAGTATTATAAGCTCGAATTGTTTTAAATTCTATTTCTCCTACTTTATAGTTTTCATCTGGTTTCACCATTATTATGTTTTCCTCACTAAATCCTAAATTTCTTATTCTTTCAAGTAAATCTATTGGAGCTACTATGGTTGTATCTTCTTTTTTTATTTTTTTAATATCTTCTTCACTAAAATGATCATAATGACTATGCGTAATAAAGATAATATCGGCATCATGTAATTCATTATTTATTTTATAGGGATCAAAATAAATAATTTTTTCTTTCATTAATTTAATGCTACTATGGCATAATACGTTTATTCCTTCTATCATAAATAATCCTTTCTATTTTATTCTACTGATTTTAATGATTCAACCATATCTATTTTCTTTAATCTTCTATTGGTTATGATTTGAACAATAATTGTAAAGAAAATAATAATTAAGAAAGAATAGATATAGCTTGGCCATAAAATATTGTGTAAGAATAGAATATTATCTGTTTCAGCGACATTTATTACATACATGTGTAAGAAAATACCGGCAACTAAACCTAAGATAATTCCAAAAATGGTTAAGAATAAAGTTTCTCGATATACATAGCTAGATACTTCTTTATCATAGAATCCTAATACTTTTAAAGTAGATATTTCTCTTATTCTCTCAGCAATATTAATTGTTGTTAAATTATATAATACAATAAATGCCAAGGCACAAGAAGCTCCAATGATTAGTAGAACAATTAAGTTTAATCCTCCTACCATATTATCAAATACTTCTATATTATCTTCTGTAAAATTAATGGTGCTAATTAATCCTGTATCCATCCAGCTGTTTGCTAGCTCATCATGATTTGCTTCATCATCTAAATTCGCCATGATCATATTATACTCTAAATCTGTTTCAAAATATTTTTCGTATGTTTCTTCATTCATGTATACATAATGCATGGTGTAATTTTCTACGATTTCTGATACCGGTAGGACTACTAATTCATTGTTGCTATTTCTTATTTTGATGAAATCTCCTATTTCTACATCTAGTAAAGAAGCCATTTTTTCACTAATGATTACCCCATCACTTGGGAAGTTAAATTCTTCATTTACTTTGCTGTTAAAAGTAATAAATTTGTCTATTTCTTCTGGATTTGATAAGACAATTAGGTAAACATCATGACTTAAATTCTTTGCTTCAAAAGTGAAAGATGCTTGGTAAATTGGCATATATTCTGTAATATTGGTACTTTCTAATTCGTTTAAAATGTTGCTATCTAAACTTTGATAACTGTTTTGGAAAACAAGTAAAGCATCATAGTGATTGATTTTTCCATATTGTAAATCTGCTAGACCACTAATACTATCCCTAAGACCAAATCCTGTTAGTAAAAGGGCTGTTGAACCTACGACACCTAAAACGGTCATGATAATTCTTTTTTTGTAACGGAACATGTTTCTAGCAGTTACTTTTCCGGTAAAAGATAATCTTTTCCAAATAAATTTTATGTGTTCTAAGAATACTTTTTTTCCTGCTTTTGGTGATGCTGGTCTTAATATAGTAGCAGGAACATTTTTAAGTTCTTTTAAACATGATATGATTGCAATCATCGACATTAAACCTAAAGTGATTAAAATCATAATAAAGAATGGTAGTAATTTCATGTTAATTTCTAGTTTTGGTAAAATATAGTTCGCATTGTAAATACTATAAATGACATTTGGTATTAGTGTATAACCAACAAGTAGTCCTACGGTAACACCAATAACAGTTGCAAAGAAAATATAAAATAAGTAACCATTTATAATACTAAAGCTGCCATAACCTAAACTTGATAATGTTCCAATCTCTCCTCGTTCTTCTTCTACCATACGATTCATGGTATTAAAACACATTAGGGCCACTACTACTATAAAGAAGATTGGGAAAATTCCCGCGATTGCATCTACTTTTGCAGCATCATCCCAAATACTTATATAACCATTGTTATCACTTCGATCTAATAAGTACCATTCTGGCTTTTCAATTTCATTTAAAGCACTTTTAGCATCCGCAATTTCTTCTTCTAACCTTTGCTTTTGAGTATTTAATTCTTCGACTCCGGCGAGATACTCTTGATAAGCAGCATCAATTGTTTCTTCATTGGCTGCAATTTCATTTCTGGCACTTTCAATTTCACTTCGAGCACTCGTAATTTCCTCTTTTAATTTTTGTTCATTTGCATCAATTTCTTCTTTTCCCTTATTTAACGTATCTCTTGTGGTAATTAATGTTTGTAAGTTTTCTTTCTCAATATTTAGAGTATCTAAAGCCCCTTTATAAGTAGCATAACTTTCATCTTCTTCTGTCATGGTACTTAGTAATTGCTCTAAATTTGTAATCTCCATGTTTATACTTTTAATTGTACTATCTAAAGCGTTTATATTTAGACCATAGGAATTTAGAGAACTTACAAATAAATCGTAACTCTCTTGCCAAGAAGTGCGAGCATTATTAATTTGTGTTAGGCCATTTTGCTCTTCCATATTTACTCTTTGTTCATTTTTGGAAAGCTCATTTTTGGCACTATTAATTTCTTCTCGGCCACTGTTGATTTCATTTAAAGCATCATTTAATTTGTTTTCGGCATCACTTATTTCGCTTTCAGCTTCACTTTCAATTTTTCTTATTTCAATGGTTGCTTCTTCTAATATTTCCTCATATCTTTTGGTTTCTCTTATTGGTGCTAATTCTTCTAATTCTTCTAAAAGCAAATCTTTTAGTTCGTCATATCCATCTTCATAAGCAACTTCATCTAATGTGCCCTTCGCTGTTAAATAAATTTCGGTATAATACTCTGAATCAAAATTTTCTCTTGGCACATAAATAAAAGAAGCTAATTCACCAGTACCAATGCTTGCAATTCCCATTTGTCTACTTAAATAAAGGGGAGAATCGGCAAGACCTACTACGGTATATTCTAAAGTGGATAAAATACCATCAACACTTGTTTTGGTAATTGTTAGAGTATCACCAATTTTATATTTCGTAGCATCTGCAACACATTCATTATTTTTTTCTGGCATTCTTCCACTTTTTAAATCTACATTGTTTATTTCTTCTTCGATTGCATGAACGCGGACCTCTTCCCCATTAATTAAAGTATCCACCGAATAGCTTGGTAGTACTTTTTGAATATTTTCTAGGGCTTTTAGACTCGATACATCATCTTCATTTAAACCACCAGTACTGATGATTTTAAAATCCATTAAATTATGTTCATCATAATAATTGTCTAAAGTTGTTTGTATATCTGGAGTTGTTTCCCTTAGTCCTGCAAAAAAACCGACACCTAAAGCGACAATAAATAAAACAGAAAGAAATCGGCCAATATTTTTTCGCATTTTTTGGAAAGAGAGTTTATATAAAAGACGCATTACCAATCAAGCTCCTTTACGTTCTTTGGCTTTTTATTCATTAAAACGCTTTCTACTGTTCCATTTTTTATACGAATTACTTTGTCAGCAATCTCTGATATAATGGCATTGTGAGTAATAATAACCGTTGTCATACCCATTTCTTTACATGATTTTTGAAGTAATTCTAATATTTTAATTCCGGTTTTAGAATCCAGGGCACCTGTTGGTTCATCACATAAAAGTAATTTTGGATTTTTAGCTATGGCTCTGGCAATTGCTACTCTTTGTTGTTCTCCTCCTGATAACTCTCCAGGAAAATTGTTCATTCTATCTTCCAAACCAACTTGTTTTAAAACGGTCGCTGGATCTAAAGGATTTTTGCATATTTGAACAGCTAGTTCTACATTTTCTAGAGCAGTTAAGTTTTGCACTAAATTGTAAAATTGAAAAACAAAGCCAATGCTATTTCGCCTGTAGCTAATTAATTCTTTTCTTTTTAATTTGGTAATGTCTTCATTATCTACAATAATGCTTCCACTTGTTGCTAAATCCATACCACCTAAAAGATTTAGGATGGTTGTTTTTCCAGCACCACTAGGCCCTAGAATAACTACTAGCTCTCCTTTTTCAATCGTAAATGATACATTGTGGGCTGCCACAATTTTAATTTCTCCCATTACATATTCTTTTTTTACGTTTTTTAGTTCAATATAGCTCATGAAAATCCTCCTATTATGATTATATCACAGATTTCTTATTCTTCAATTATTATTCCTTTTGAACTTACAATTTCTAATAAGTTTAGAATTGATAATTTTGAAGATACTAAATCATCTAAATTTAGATTGGTTCCATCAAAATGACTGGTTTTTAAATCACATTCTTTGAAATTTGTATCAATGATGTTTTCAGAGATAAAATTACATTTATTAAATTTTATATGATCATATTTATTATGCCGGTGAATGTTTTCTAATAGTTTTACATCATCTACTAGGGAATTGTCTATTTTGGTATTTTCTATTTTTGAATATTCAAAAATGCTTTCTTCTAATAATAAATTTGATATCGTATCTTCAAAAAAGGAAACGTTTATTAATTTTGAGTTCGTAAAAGTAATATTGTTAAATGAGCAATTACTAAACGTTACATTCGTTAATTCACAATTTTCAAATAATACTTTGCCTAAAAAAGTATTATCAAAGGAAACATTGCTTATTTTGCATTTTTTAAAATGTGCTTCTCTTAGGGTTTCAAAATTAATTTCTTCTTTGTCTATTTCTTCATTTTCAAATAATAAATAGCTTAATGTTAAATCTTCATGATTTCTAAATAATTCTTTTTTTAAATCTCGATTAAAGTTCCACTTCATTTTGCTCCTCTTTATAAATTGATGTGAATAATTCACTTTCTTCGTCTTCTTCTTTTTCTTCTTCTATTTCTGGTAATTCATTTAAACTAGCTAGGCCAAAGCAATCCAAAAATTCGCTGGTTGTTCGATATAAATTAGGCCTTCCTGGCATTTTTGATTTTCCAGCTTCTTTAATTAAACCTTTGGCAACTAATCTTCGAATAATATGATTGCTACTAACTCCTCGCATTGCATCTATTTCAACTCTGGTAATTGGTTGGTTGTAAGCGATAATTGCTAAAACTTCTAAGCTTGATGGACTAAGAGTGTTCGTCTCTGGATTTTCTACTAACTTTTGATAGTATTCTTTGTGGCATTCTTTTGTTGTTAATTTAAAAGCATCGCCTAAATAACTAATACGAATTCCTCTTTCATCACTTTCATAACTTTCCTTCAACTTTAATAAGAGTTCTTTTGCTTCAACCATGTTGATATTCATGATTTCACATAAGCTTTTTAAATTAATTCCTTCATCTCCAACTACAAATAAAATGCCCTCTAATATGCCTAATTTATTCATGAACTTCACTCCTCTCTATTAAAATTGGTTTAAAATTATCTTCCTGCGTTAAAGTTATTTCTCTATTTTTACTCATGGTTAGAACCGATAAGAATGTTACAATTATAAAATCTTTGTTGTATTCATTAAATAGCTCTAAAAATTCAATCTTTTCTCTTACCTTTAATATTTTTCTAATATCCTCTATTCTTTTTTCAATACTGTATTCTTTTTTGGTAATTTTGGTATTTAAGGGTTTGCTATATTTTTCTCTTTCTTTAAACTTCTTTAAAGCATCTACTAAATCCTCTAGAGTTACCTCACCAAAACTCACATTTCCTTTTGTGGTGAACTCATCTAAGTTCATTGGACTTTTTGTGTAAAAATTGTTTCTTTTGTTTTCTAATTCCACTAGATTTTCACTTATTTTTTTGTATTTTTCATATTCTATTATTTTTCTTCTTAAATCTTCTTCACTCTCAATGCTAAATTCATCTTCGCTTGCTTCTTCTGCTTCATTTTCATTTACTAACATTTTACTTTTTAAATGAATTAATTCTGATGCCATTACTAAATAGGAGCTGGCAATGTCAATATTCTTTTCTTTTTCTTCTTCAATAAACTTTAAGTATTCATCAATAATTTCTTTGATATCAATATCGTAAATATTCATTTTAGAAGTTTTAACTAGATGTAAAAGAAGGTCTAGGGGACCTTCAAAATCATTAATACTAAATTGATATTCCATTTTTATCACGTCCCCTAATTACAGCTGAAACCTTGAGCTTCCATTTCAAAACTTACAACTTTTGGCTCGGTATCAAGTTTGAAAGAATCGGCATTAAAAATGTAAGTACGGCTTGCTTCTTCTAGATTCACAATTGTTGTAATATTAAATCCATTGGCATTCATAAAAAGATTGGAAGTTATGCCGTTGGTTCGGTTATAGTTGTTTGATAATGTTTGATAACTATTATATATTGAATTGTAATTTACATCCGTTGCCAGATATTCTACAATACTCGTTACTTGTTTTAATTTGCTATTTTCAAAACTGTAAGTTACACTTTCATGAGCATTTGTACAAACTAGTGTAGCAGTTCCCTCAGAATTGCCGGTTAATGTTACTTCTGGATAATCATCCGTTGTTTTTTGGACTAAAACAATGTAGCCTTCTGTTATTGCAGAAGTACTGGCAACTCGTCTTGTAAAACTCTGGGTAGCTCCACCAGCGATTACCATGGATGTTGTATCATCAGAAATACTAGGACTCGCTAATTTTACTCGCTCTAAAAGAGTACGCTCACTATTATAAATTTCAATGTAATAATTTAATTCTTCTAAATCTTGATATGAATTGGTATTGTTGGTAATACTATAAGTAATGGTACTGTTAGTACTATCAATGTTGATGGCACTTACTGTTATATCTTCCCGTTCAATACTTAGATTGGCTACGTAATCATAAAAAGTTTCATTAACATTTGGCTCCGGGTCTATGGGTTCATCGGGATTATCTGGAGTTGGATTATTTGGATTATTCGGAGTTTGTGTTGCTGGATTTAAGTATTCATTTACAATTTCTGATATTTGAGGTAAAAATATTACGACTAAAGTAAATAAAGTTAAAATTATAAAAATACCTATGGAGGTCTTTTTTCTTGATTCAAAAGCTCCAATAGCAATTGGTTTTAGTTCATCTTGTTCTAATTTTATGTTTTTGTATTTTTTTTTGGCCATAGCAATCCCTTCTTACTATCTATGATTATACCAGAAATTCTCAAAAATAAAAAGGACTATTTAGTCCTTGGGCTTAAAAATTAGTGCAACAATAGAGGCAAAAATGATTGATCCTACAATGGCTGTGCTTGATTTTGTAAGCATGCCTGAAAAAATTCCTAAAATTCCCATCTCATGAAAGCCTTCTAAAGCTCCGGTATAAAGCATGTAACCAAAATTAGAAATAATTCCCGTTGCTCCTCCTCCACCTAATTCAATTAGTTTTTCATAAATTCCAAAGAAAGCAAGAAGACTTCCTAAAACAGTAAATAAAGATGTGACATGTCCTGGTGTTAATTTGGTATTATCTAGTATTATTTGACCGAGCGCACAAAACGTACCTGCAATTAAAAATGCCCAAATAAATGTCATGATAGCACCTCCAAACTGATTGCATGAGCAATTCCAGGTATTCCTAATTTTTGATTAGCAAGTTGCACTGATTGTAGTGAACCAGTAGCAATTAGTAAGATTTTTTTGTATCGTTTTGATGATAATACTTTGTCAAATAAGACTAGTGGTAAGGCAACTGGTCCGCTTGCTCCAGCATAGGTTTCTTGAGCTGGTGTGTATATTTCACATCCTGCATCCATATATTTTTTTAAGTTAATATTGTACTCTTTGTTTAACATTTCTAAAAATATTTCTTTTCCTACTAAGCCTAAATCACCAGTTAAAACTAAATCATAGTAATTGATATTTCTTTTCATCTCTAAAAGATGGGTGTTTAGAACTTCGGCAGCAGCTGGAGCCATTACAGCTCCCATATTACTTGTGTCTGTTACTCCCATGTCAATTGCTTTTCCGATTGTTGCACTTTCGATTTTTATGTTTGTTTCCTCACTCGTTATTAAGGTTGATACAGCTGCCGTGGTGGTGAATGTCGTAGTATGTTTTTTTACGGCACCATATTCAACCGGATAACGAAATTGTCTTTCAGCATTTAAGTTATGAGAACTGGTTATGGCAACAATATTTTTGGCAAGTTTGCTATGAAGGAAGGAAGCGGCAATAATTAATGATTCGGCATAAGTGGCACAAGCACTATAAATTCCTAAGTAAGGGATTCTAAATTTGGCTGCATTATAACTTGTTATGGATATTTGGTTAATTAAATCACCACCAATTAAAACATCTACTTTGCTTTCGCCTAGTTTGTTTTTATTTAATAAGTTGTCTAATACTATTTTTTGCATTTTTATTTCAGCTTGTTCAAATGTTTTTTCACCATAATAATAATCGTCTATGGCAAAATCATAATTTTTTAATAGACCATCTCGTTCTAGTGGTCCTACAATGCTAAAATTGTCTTTGATATAGACATTGTTAAATTTTTTACTAGCCACCAATAATCACTCTCACAATCACTAAAATAAAAGCTGATAATATGCCATATAATATGACACTTCCGGCAAGTTTAAAAAAGTTAGCACCAAGTCCTGTTATTAAACCTTCTTTTTTATAGTCTAGGGCACTACTTGATACGGAATGGGCAAAACCTGTTGTCGGTATTAATAAACCAGCTTTCGCTTTTGTCATCCAATTATCAAAGAAACCTAAAGCTGTAAAAAGAGAAGCTGCAAAAATGATGATAAGACAAGTCCATGCTCCAGCGACTATTCTTGATAGTTCAAAAAAATTCATTAATAATACAATGATTCCTTCCGTTATAAAACCAACTACCCCACCAATTAGAAAAGCATAAATTACATTCTCAAATTTGTTTTCCTTGGGTTCATACTTCTTTACTAATTTTTGATATTCTTCTTTGTTCATATATAACCTCCATTTTTATTATGAAATAAAAATATTAAGTTATACTTTTTTCGTTAAAAAAAGAAATCATTTTTTTGATTTCTAATTTGTTAGGCTGTCTGTCCACTCTTTAATTTCATCATTGCTTGGGTTGGAACTAAATCTTTTTCCTTCTAACCAGTGTCCACCGTTTGCTACTTCTTCAAGCAAGTCGCCACTCTGTCCTAAACCAGATGAGGCAGAAGTACAAAATGGGATTACAGTTTTTCCAGTAAAATCATTAGCAGCTACAAAACTACTCACTGGCCATGCTGATACTCCCCACCAAATTGGATAACCAATTAAAATGCGGTCATAACTATCCCAATCAGGAACTTCAGTTGTCTCTAGTGCCACATCTCTTAAAGATTCATCATTGTGTTCTTCGGATACTCTTGAATTATCATCTGTCCAATCTAAGTCGTCCTCGGTATAAGGATCCTCTGGGATGATTTCAAAAATATCGGTATTTAGATTATCCGCGATTTGGTTTGCTACTTCTTCTGTATGACCTTGAGCAGAGAAATATACTACTAACGTCTTACTACCTTCACTGGTATTGTCATTTTCCCCATTGTTATTAGTATTCTCTTGGTTGGTATTTCCATTATTTTCGGTATTGTTATTTTCCTTATTTCCATTTAAAAGAGCAAAGCCTGCTACTCCTATAAGTATTACTACCACTAATACGATCAGTGCGATTAAAACATTTTTATTCATTTTTCTCCTTTCTTTATTCTTCTTTTTTTCTTTCTTCGATTAGTTTGTCAAACCATTCTACAATTGATGGGTCTTGATGATTGAAAAATAAAGAATCTTTAATATCTAATTTTGCTATTTCATCCATATCCTCTTTACTTAAACTAAAATCAAAAACATTAAAGTTCTCTTCCATTCTTTCTAGATGAGTTGATTTGCAAACTACAACAATTTTTCTTTCAATGAGCCATCTTAATATGACTTGGGCTACACTTTTGTGATATTTTTCACCAATTTTTTGAAGAGTATCATTTGTAAACATTCCATTTTTGCCTTCTCCAAATGGTGCCCATGCTTCCATTTGAACTCCGTATTTTTGCATGTTTTTTTGAGCTTCTGTTTGTTGATTCATAGGATTTACTTCTACTTGATTTACCGCAGGGATTACCTTTCTTCCAAATAAACATATATCCGTAAGTCTGTCTGGATAAAAATTGGATACTCCGATTGCTTTTATTTTTCCTTCGTGATATAAATCTTCTAAAGCACGGTATGCTTCATAATAATCACCAAACGGTTGATGAAGTAATACTAAGTCTAGATAATCCGTTTTTAATTTTTCTAATGATTTCATAATGGAAGCTCGACATTTGTCATATCCATAATGATCGATCCATACTTTTGTTGTAATAAACAATTCTTCTCTGGGAACGTTGCATTCGGCGATTGCTTCTCCTACTTCACTTTCATTAAAATAACTTTGAGCAGTATCAATTAGACGATATCCCACTTTAATCGCATTTAATACGCACTCTTTTGTTTGTTCTTTTGGTATTTGATAAACACCAAAACCTAAGATAGGCATTTTTGTACCTGTGTTTAATTCTACATATTCCATTTTCTTTCTCCTTTCCTAGAATTAATATACCAAATTAAAGTTACCTCTAGTCAAGAGTTTTTTCTTGACGATTTCACTTTTATTTCGTACAATATAAATATGCGACTCGGGAGTAACTCTCGGCCAAGTGCTTTTTTAAGGAGATGGTTTATGTGTTGTATTCTATGAAACAAACTTGTGAAATTACAGGTCTATCTTATGATACTTTAAAATTTTATTGTAATGAAGGTTTGATTCCTAATGTTAAGCGGGATCAAAATAATTATCGTGTTTTTAATGATCATGATATTGAATGGATTAAAAGTTTATCTTGTCTTAAAAATTGTAATATGAGTCTTAAGGAAATGAAAAAATACTTGGCACTTTGTTTACAAGGAGAAGTATCTATTCCAGAAAGGCAAAAAATATTAGATGATAAGTTAAGAGAATTGCAAAATAAAATTAAAGAGATTCAAGATAGTATTGATTTCATTCATTGGAAACAAAATTTTTATCAAGATGTGTTAAGTGGTAAGACAAAATATTATAGTAATTTGATTTTAGAAGATCAAGATTCTAAATGATAGCCACTTTTTTCTAAGGCAAGAATGGCAAAGGGACTTAAACTTTCTTTTTTTAATTCATTTATGCTGTACCAATTTGCTCCATTAGAATCTAAACCATCTGTATCTGTTTTTAAATTGTATTCGTTTGTTTCTACTTGATATAAAATTCCTATATGATGAAGATCTTCCCATAAATTAGGCTCCATTTCCCATTTAATATTGGTTGCTACTACATCTAATAATTTATCATTCGTAATGTTTATTCCTGCTTCTTCCATAATTTCTCTTCTTAATGTTTCTTCTGGAAGTTCCGTATGTTCTATTCCTCCTCCTGGTAAATCTAATTTTCCAAGATATCCTCCTCTTCTCTTTTTTACAAGAGCAATTTTATTATCATGTAGAATAATACCATATGCTCCAACATGGGTTTTCATAATTGTTTTCATCTTCTAGCTCCTTTCGATATCATTTTAACATATATTTTATAAAGAAACATATATTTTATTACTAAAATGGTTTTACACTAATTGACAAAGGTATAATATTCGTGTAAAATAATAAATGCAATGGAAAAGCAGTATTATTCCATTTGCATGGGGCTTTAGCCAAGTGGTAAGGCATGGGACTGCAACTCCCCGAGCACCGGTTCAAATCCGGTAGGCCCCTCCAGTGACGTTTCTGTTCGAACTTTTACAGTTTGAACTTAACATATAATCAATCCGTTCGGGTTGATTTTTTTGTGTTTACAAAAGAATTAACTAGGAAAGGACGGTGTTAATTATGATAAAGTTTACTACCCAAGAGTTAGAAATGGAAAAAAGTTTGAAACAACGTATTGAGTTTATTT
>CALVQS010000009.1 GCA_944358165.1 uncultured Bacilli bacterium
GGCTAAGATTCATCGGAGCAAAGGATGTGTTAGAAATGAGTAAAATAGCAGAGGGAGATGAAGTAATGGAACAAACATTAAAGTTTATGGAAGATTTTTTAAATGATGAAGAAATCAGAGATGTTTATGATAAAATAAATGATGTAGAAAGATATGCCAAAGAAGAAGGTCATGCAACTGGCCATGCTGAAGGACTAGCACAAGGTCTTGCTAAAGGCGAGCATCAAGAAAAGATTAAGACTGCTAAGAAAATGCTTCAAGACGGACTGAATATCAATAATATTTCGAAATACACAGGATTATCTTTATCAGAAATAAAAGCATTAAACTAAAATTAAAAATCCACCCCTAAAAGAGGCGGATTTTCTCAAAGGCCTATAAGGCCATCTACTGGCCGCCACCATATGGTGGCTTTTTTAGTCTGCCAATCGCCTTTGAACCTATTACTTACCCGTAAACGGGTCTTTATATTCCTTCAAACTTTTTGAATCTTTCACCCTATCTTCTATTTCTTGCTCTTGTATATATTTCTTAATTGTAGCTTTATTTAACCCTACTGTACTTACATAGTATCCTTCTGCCCAAAAGTGTCTGTTTCCATATTTATATTTTAAATTTGCATGATTATCAAATATCATCAATGAACTTTTCCCCTTTAAATATCCCATAAAAGATGATACACTTATTTTGGGTGGTATCTTTACCAACATATGAATATGATCTACACATGCATTTGCTTCTATAATTTCTACTCCTTTATATTCACATAATCGTCTCAAATATTTTCCTATTTCTCCTCTTAATTTACCATATATTGCCTTTCTTCTATATTTAGGCGCAAACACAATATGATATGAGCAATTCCATAATGTATGGGATAATGTACTATCTTCATCATTTTTCTTCATTCTCATAAAAATAACTCTCCTTCTGATTTTTATTTTGGTTGGCAGACCAAGTATATTATATCGGAAGGAGAGTTATTTTTTTACTGAATGCTATCGCTTTTTCTAGTCATACCCGCATAGCGGGTAGATTTATTCCACGACTTATGGTCGTGGCAATTCTGTTGAATTGCATATAAAAATATCAACCATTCTTAAAAGCGGTTGATATTTTTAATTACTATAATTTTAAAATCCATGGCCAGATGAACCTCCACCACCAAATCCACCACCGGAAGAGAATCCTCCGCCAAATCCTCCACCACTAGAATAACTAGAGTGAGTATTTGCATAATTAGCTGATTGTCTATGATAAGCACTATTAATAGCACTATTAACACTAGAATGAATTACAGGACCTAAATTAATATAGAAAAAGCTTGGATAATAATCAGGAACTTGAGATAAATCGAATTCCTGAATATAAACATTCATACTCTTTTCTACTTTATCTGCTAAACCAAAAACAGTAGCATAAACCAAATATCTTTCCCACAAAATAATTTCTGGCAACTCTTTCAGTTCAAAAGAACCAAAATCATCTAAAAAGTTTTTAAAAGCATTCCATCTCGCATAATGTTCACTTCCCTTTGGTGTCTTCTTATAAACAACCAAAGTATAAATAAAGAAAATAACAGCCATAAAAATAGAAATGTAAGCTGGAATATAATCGATTCCATAATTAATAATAAAGAACAATAAGATAATGGCAATCACTAAAGTAATAAGTCCAAAGATACTAGGCTTTTTAGAAGTCTCAAAAAATTTCTCATTCTCCCCTTCTTTTAAAACACTATTCTTCCAACTTGTATAACTCTTAATGAAAGTACTACAAGTTTTCTTTCCACTAGCATAATTCTTTAAATCGATGGTCGTAAATACTTTTTGATTCTTTTCATTTAATTTACCAGTTCCAACCGTATCAAATAAGAAACCAATGAGTAAATTTTCACTACCACTAAGATTTTCTATATTTTCTAAAGTAAACTCATAATCTTTCTTCTTTTTCTCAGTTGCTATTTCTTTTGCGCTAATATTTTTCTTATAAATGAGATTCATAATCGAAGCCGACATTGCATTTGGTGTAATTTGTCTTTTCATAAGATAATCAATTACTTCTACATTATAATCATCAATAAATTCCCGATTATATTTAGAAAAATAATTTGCCTTTGGACTCTTACCATATTTTAAATAAACATAGATTGCAAGAAGAATCGTACCAACAATCAAAACCCAAGAAATTGCAATCGCCGTAAATCTTTTTGCTTTTAAACTATCTCTTAATTCATTCGCAACTTCTGCTCTTTCTTCTTCTACTGTAATGATCTCATTTAAAGCATCATCATTGCGAACTTTTGCATTAGATAAATCCGTAATTAAATTTCTATCAAAAGTGATACGTACATCTAAAACAGAACTTGCATCCATATAAGAAATACGAGCTAAAACTCCATTATTTCCATCTAGCTTATTTATTTCTCCAGACAAATCTCCATGAGCCCATACCCGAAAAGAATCACTGGTATCAACCCCAGGCAAAAGAACCTGAACCTGAACATTATGAAGATCATCATAATCATTTGGAGTAATAAAATTCCAATAAAGTTCTGCTACATCCTGGTGAACAACCACTACCTGCTTTACTACATAAGTAATCAAAAAGGCAACTTTCTGATGATCTGCTTTATAATACAAACGATAAGTATATCCATTATAATTCGTAGTACTTGTATACTTTGCCCTATCCCCATTATAAGCATAGACACTATAAGAAAACAAATCAAAATCTTGATCATTCATCGTATCAAAATCAACATCATCTACATATTTCCCTTTAATACTAATAAGTTCAATATCACTTCCATTATATAAGGTATTACCACTATAATTATTATGATCTTCTTCTAATAACGAATTTGCATAACTAAGTGTCTTTTCATAGCCATTAAAGGTACCATCCATGACAATTAATTCGGAAATCTTTAAATCTCCATTTTCCTGTATTTCCGCTTGAATGAGTTGATCCGTGATTTTGTAATCAGCTGCTTCTACGACAAATGGTACAAAAAAGAGTAATAAACCCAAAATAACTTTTCTCATAAACATTCCCTTTCAAAAAAAGGTATACCGTATGGTAACCTTAAAATTGTACTTTAACATTTTCTTTTTCGCTATCTTGAGCTTCAAAGAACTTTTCTTGTTTAAACTTAAATAAGCTTGCAATAATATTTGATGGTACCATCTCAATCTTATTATTATACTGCATAACAATATCATTATAAAACTGTCTAGACATTGCAATCTTATCTTCTGTTTGTTGTAATTCTTGTTGTAATTGTTGAAAGTTTTGATTAGCCTTTAAATCAGGATAATTTTCTGATAAAGCAAATAACTTATTAATAGCATTCGTAAGTTCTCCATCAGCTTTTAATTGATCTTCTGGTAAAGATGCTGATAAATAAGTATTACGTGCTTTAATAACTTCTTCTAAAGTTTCACTTTCATGTTTTGTATAACCCTTAACTGTTTCAACTAAATTAGGAATTAAATCAAATCTTCTTTTTAATTGAACATCAATTTGACTCCAAGCATCTTTAACACGATTACGAAAATCAACTAAAGAGTTATAAGTTGTAACACCCCAAATAAGAATCAAAACAACGATTACAATAATAATAATAGCAACCCACATAAATATATCCTCCTTGATAATATTATATTACCATAAATTTCTCTTGAACTCAAGGTCGTTTTAAGAAGAAATTCCAACTGCCTTTACTTTCTCTACTTGATGATCTATGATCGAATATAAATAAAGAGAAATCTTCTTATCACTAACAATCCGAATATATTCATAGTAGACATTTAATTGACGAATATAAGCATCATCTAAAATATTTTTAAGCTTATAATCAATAATCTTAATTTCATCATCATATTCAAGCATTAAATCAATAATACCATGATACTCTAGGTCTTGATAAGTAAAGAAAAATTCTAATTCTTGATAAATAGAAGCTGAAGAAAAATCAAAAGTATCAAGGAGATGAAGAACATAAGGATTATTTTGTTTATAATTTTTAAAATCAGTATGTTCTAGCATTTCATGAATTTTTGTTCCAAACTCTAATTTTTTTGCTTCTTCTGGGACTAAAATCGAAGAAATTTCTTTAGAAGCATGAGCATCTTCACGCCTTTTAGCCTCAATCCCTAAATCTTGAAACACCATCACATCTTTACTATCATAAGTATGAACCGTCTTTTTTGGTGGATATTCATAATCTTTTGTTAATCCCAGCCTCGTAGAATCAACAACTTTTGCATAATCTTTTAAATTAAGTGAAATCGAAGTCATAAAATCATAAAAAGAACGATACTTCATCTCTGTTAAATAGCCTACTCTATTCTTTACATAATTTTCTTTCTTAAATTCAGGAAGAACAATAATAATTTTTTCTTTCGCTCGTGTTAAAGCAACATAAAACAAACGAATTTTCTCAGCAATTTCTTCTTCTAAATATTTATTTTTAATGAGTTCTTTCGTAAACAAAGTACCAATTCCCTCTTGATAAAAAGGTGTTAAAATCCCATAAGTAGAATCTACCATAAACCTACTTTGCAAATCTCTTAAATTAAACTTTTCTTTAAATCCTGCAAAATAACAAACAGGAAATTCAAGTCCCTTAGATTTATGAATATTCATAATTTTAACCGAATCATTGCCACCTGCCGACTCTCGGTAACGAATTTCCATTTTAGATGTAATCATACTACCAAGATAATCTTTAAAATCGACAACGGTAAATCCAAGTGCCTCCATAGACTGAGCTAAATCACAAAGATAATCAAGGCGTATCATTGCGTCCCCTACATTTCCTACGCTAATCATCTTTTCATAAAAATCAAAAGTACGAATAATTTCTTTTAATAACTTATTTGGAGTAAATTCATCTATTTTTAAAGATAATTCATATGCTTTTTTATAAAGTTCTGTATTATAAAAAGTATTATGAGTAAGTAGTTCAAATATTTCTTCATCACTCATATTACCAATATAACTTCTAGCAACACTCATAAAATAATAACGCATATTGCTATCATATTCTTGATGATAAATTGCCAAAACAAGACGAATAATATTCCGAATAATGAGGAGATCTTCCTGTTCTACTAAATTACTATCTTGATAAATCTGCATAGGAATATGAAAATATTCAAATATTTTCTTATATCTTCCCATTGCTTTCCCTCTATCCAAAATAATACAAAAATCTTTATACTGAATATCTCGGTTACAACCTAAATCAAAATCGTAAACTTGGATATGTTCAAGCACTTTTTTATTGATATCTTGAGCAATCAAAAATGCTTCAATCTCCGTACTAGTAAATCCTTCACATGAAGAATATTTAAGAATTTCTAAATCATGATTCTCTTCATTTTTACCGGATTCTTCATAAGCCATATTACCAAAAATCATTGCATGATGGTCTTGATAATCCACTCCCCCTAATTCTGGTATCATAATAAAATTAAAAATATCATTAATCGCTTGTAACACTTCTTTTCTAGAACGGAAATTCTCTAACAAATCAATTTTTTCTCCATCAACATGATTTTTATAATTCTCATACTTTTCCCGAAAAATATTTGGATTAGCATTCCTAAAACGATAAATAGATTGTTTAATATCCCCAACCATATAAACATTATGATTCTCGATTTCCCGGATAAACATTTCTTGAAGATCATTAGTATCTTGATATTCATCAATCATAATTTCTTGATAAGAATTTTTAATTTCTTCACGAATATCTTCATGATTTTTAACTAAAGATATTGCCATTTTCGAAATATCAACAAATTCAAAAGCATTCTTTTTTTGTTTATAATCAAAGATTCTTTCATCTAACTTCAAAATAATATCAATAATTGCTAAAACATAATCTTTCGTTGATGCAATTTGTTCTTTAAGTTCTTCTTCACTATAAACCGTAAGATCATTTAACTCATGAACCAAATTCTTTAAATCTTCTTTAATTTCTTTTGCTTCTTCATCCAAATTCTGAAATCTTGGTAATTCTAATCTTTTTTGATACAAATCTTGATAATTTCTTGGTTTAAAGATTGGTGATAAAGCCTGATAACACTTTTCATTTACTTTTTCACTCAAAAAACTTTCTAAAGCATAATAATCTTCTTCAATCATCAAACACAAATTCTTCAAATAATGAAAGTATTCTAAAAAAAGCCCATCGATATAATCATCACGATAATAAGTATCAACATAATGTTTTAAATATGTGGTTTTATCATAACGCAAATCAAGAGTTGCACTCATACTTAAAATAGCACTTTTTATAGTATCATCATCACGATCTGTAAAATCTCCAACGAGTTTTAAATAACGAGGATCTTTTTTTTCATAAAGTTCCATAATAATTTCATCTAAAATTCTTTTTCTTTCTAAAGAAATAATAGAAGAATCAATAATCGAAAGATGTGCATCTAAATTAAATAAATAATGATACTTTTTAACTAAACTTAAAGCATAAGCATCAAAAGTAGTAATATAACTGGCATCTAAAAAAGCTAATTGTTCTGTAAGTTCTTCTTTTTGCATTTTCTTTCTGATACGTTCTTTCATCTCACCAGCCGCTTCATTGGTGAATGTTAATATCAAAATATGACGAATATCAACACCACTTTTTAATTTTCGAATAACACGTTCTGATAAAACTGCTGTCTTTCCAGAACCAGCTCCAGCAGATACAATTAAATTTGTTCCCTCTTTTTCAATCGCTAACTTTTGCTCGTTCGTCCACTTCACCATCATCACCTCCAAGAGTCACTTCATCTTGCTTTTTCATAAAACACAAATCTTTAAACTTACAATAAGTACAAGCAATATTTTTTTGATGAACCACTTTCGGATTAATCAAAAATTGTCCATCTAAAATCTGTTCAATCACCTGATCAATAATTTGATCAATCTTATCAATTACCAAATCCATATCTTCACTATTAATTACTTTTGATTTACTACTAATCTCACCATTTTTCTTAAATTGCAAATTTTTAATAATGGAACTATTTTGATAATCATCATCAATCATTTCCATTAATGCTTCATCCGAATTTGTAAATCCTTGTAAAGCTAACTTTTCTTTTAAAAGTTCATGCGCTGATTTTTTTAATTGAATATTTTCTTTTTTAGGCAAAACTTTTTGAATATAAAAACCTGCAATAAGAGCATTGCCAAAACGATCCGATTTTTTAAGCAAATAAAGATAAATAGGTAATTGTAAATGAAGTCCATAATCCAAATCTTGTAACGTAATATTCGTATTCCCCGTCTTATAATCCACAACAGCTAAAACTTCTTTAGAAAAAGCTTCCGTATACATCACTTTATCAATCATACCTTTAAAAGTAATCTTCATATCATCACGGTCTTTATAAACATAAAATTCATTTTCAAACAAATAAGACTGTAATTTTGAGTGCTTTTGTTGTTCCCGAATAACTTCTAAAATCCTTTTTAAATCTTCACTAAATCTTTCTAAATAAAACATTTCCTTAGCATTTAAAGAGTATTCTTTTTCTTTAATAAACTTCATAATCTCTTCCGGAATATTAATATCTTTAATAAGTCCTAATTCTAAAATATGATGCATCACATTTCCAATAATCGTCTTAAAAGTTTCTTCAAAAATATCTAGTCGTAATATCTTACTAATATAATAACGAAAAGCACACTCTTGATACATTTCCATATTCGTATAAGAAAGAGTAAGTTCATGATGAAGATGCTCCTTTAAAAGCTTACAAGATACTCCTGTAAACTGATTATCATAAGTATGATAAGGAATTATTAAACTTTTTTGATAAAGTCCTAAAGTTTCTTGAACAGTATTATATTTATAGAGTTCATCTAAAGCATTTGCATATTCTATTTGACTATATTTTTTAGAATGAGATACATTTGATGCAATAAAAATAGGCAAGACTAGAACAGGTATTTGTTTTAATAAAATAGATGGATAATATTTTCCATTAGGACCAGCTAATTTATAAGTAATAACCAAATTTTTAATTTTCTTAATTTGACTTAAAATAGATATCTCTTCATATTGATTAACAAGATAAGATGGATCAAGTCCTAATTCTTCTTTTATAGAATCAGATAAATAATCAATATCTCTTTTGATACTAGGATATAAATTTACATTAAATCCTAACAAAAACACATAATCCTCATCAGTAAAAGAATCTTCTAAACTAACAAACAAAACTGCTTCATCATATAAGTTCTCTTTTAACCGAGCTTGCTTCAAATCTTCAATAATAAACTCTTTTCTTTTAGCTTTATCACAAACCAAAACAGAACGATTAATTATCTTAATTAATTCATCCACATTACGATATTTTTCTAATAAAGCAAGTATATTTTCTTCTAAAGAAGCATCATCATAATGATTCAAAAAATCTTTTGCTAAAAGCGTACTATAAAAAGAATGATTTCCCCTTTTATTAAAAGGAATCTCATAAAGCATAAGACCTCTTTCTAAGATATTGCCATACTCTTCAGATGCAATAATTTTAATATGCGAAATGGGAATACCAGAATCTATTAATTTACTAATTTCTTCTAAAACAAAATGTACTTCTTCTTCCATAGTAGAAGCTTCATAAATTTTAGGCAAATAACTTTCCTGATTAAGCTCATAAATTTGATAAGGAACACCGAGTTTTTCTAAAATAAGCTTTTGTTCTTTACTTAAAACTGGATATCCATAAACAAGTACTTTCTTACCCCTAATAGAATCTGCAAAAAGAGAATGATAAATTAATAATCCTTTTTCGTCTAATACTTTTCTTAAATGAATCAAAAACTGCACTTTCTCTGAGTTAATATCCTTTAAAAAATATAAATTTTCCAAATAGATCTTTGCAACAGCAATAGAAACATTACAATATTCCATAACAAAAGCTATCGTTTGATAATCATAATCAAAAAACAAATTTTTCTTCAAATCTTGAAAAGTATAAAACTTCAAATTATAAAAAGTATGATTCTTACTATTTTCTCTTAATATACTCTTTTTATTTTCTTCCGTTGTAATAATAATAACTTGTTCCATATCTTTCACTACTCCAAAAATATCTTACCATTTATTAAGCCATATATCAATGGTAGATTCTAGAATTTTTTTCAAAAAACTTGCATAAAACTGTTGACAAGTAACATAATATTTACTATAATTTAGTAGTACTGCTCGTTTAGCTCAGTCGGTAGAGCGCACGGCTGTTAACCGTTAGGTCGTAGGTTCGAGTCCTACAACGAGCGCCATTTATTTAGTTTATAAAAAATCTAGGACTTATCGTTCTAGATTTTTTTATCTTTAATTTACTTAAAAATCAAAAAAGAATGATTATTCAAAAATCATTCTCTATTTTTATTAACTGACATCACTTACAGCATTTTCACAAACT
Source organism: uncultured Bacilli bacterium (assembly GCA_944358165.1). Taxonomy (GTDB): domain Bacteria; phylum Bacillota_I; class Bacilli_A; order RF39; family UBA660; genus Caccenecus. The sequence continues at coordinate 9,444 of CALVQS010000009.1, forward strand.
TCATCGCCTGGATGTGTAATACATTCACTACAAATATCATATTCAGCTTTATACTCTTCATCATCTCTAAATTCTCCAACTAAGCTAAATATAGCTCCTACTATTGTCGGAATAAAGAAAATAATAATACCAGCAATAGCTCTCATAACTAAAGATTTTACAGATTTTTTAATTTCATCATCTTTACTTGCTACAACAGCCTTTCCTAAGTCTATCATACCAAATACTATAATAACGATTGGAATAACAATTTTAAATACCCATAAAACCCATCCAATGATTTGCCAAACTGGTGCTAAAGTTGAACAAAATGAAGGTGCTTCCATAATTAACATACACATTCCCTCTCTTTCTAAATCTATATTCATTTTAACTTAATTTATATGTATTGTCAAGTTTTTAACCATTTTTATGTCAAATTTTGTCTAAACATTCATAAGTAATAATACGGCAACAATTAAAAGTACTAAAACACCTAAGCCAGTTGTAATAAGCATACTCATGGTTTTGCTTTCCATTTTATCCAAACGATTCTTATATTTTGTTTCTCTTGCTTTTTGTTGCAAATTAGATATAGTTCTTGAAAAAGCAAGTAACTGTTCTTGTTTTCTCTCTTGTCTACCTAAACTCAAACGATAAAGCAAACGCATCATTCTCATAGAATCACGAACTGGATATTGTCTAGCAAAATCCATATAAGGTTCAATAGTATCATCACCAGCATTTATCGCACTAATTAGTTCTTTTAAACCATCTTTAAAGATATCTGGTGCATCATCAAGTGATTTACCAATTGCTACTGGAACTGTATAGTGTTGAATTAATATTTCAAGTCCCTTTAAATAATAAGGCAACATTGTATCTATTTCATGTAAATGTCTTTTATAATAATTTTTCAAATTAATATAATCCATTTTAAAGAAAGCAAATCCAATAACGATGCAAACTAAAGCATACACATAAGACATATTAGATATCAACAAGCAAAAAACAAGTACTGTAACTATCAACGTATTTCGAATCCTTTTATTAAAAAGTAAATCTGGATTAACAGTATCGCCATATTTTGCTTTTACATAAAAGTCCCAATCACTTTCTTTTAATCTTCTCAAATACATCTCATTATCAGCGACTAATTTATTAATACTTATTTTGCCACTATAAGATAAAATAAAGAATATAATTACCGCAATAATTGCTATTTCTATTTGCATATCACTCTACCCCCACATTCTCATTATAATATTTTTCACCTGATAACAAGAAATAACAATTAACAATAATAATCAAATGTAAAACAATTTGAACATACCATAAATCCAAAAGCTGCATATAACTTTCTTTACCAAGTAAAACTTGCATAACTAAAACAAGTAGAAATAATACCATTGCAAAAGTAATAAATTTTGTATGAAATTGCTTTCGATCCATTTGGTCACGATAAACACCTTCAACCAAAGCATCAATATCCATACTCATATTTTCCAAAGATTCACCAGAATCCTTGGCACCTTCTTTAGTAATTTGCAAGAAAAGTTGATGCATATTTTTTACCATATAATAAGGATATTTTTGATTAAAATATTCAATAGATTCATCAATCGTACCATTTTGATAAGACATATTAATCATTGTTTTAACATCTTCTAATACAGGATCTTCCAAAATACCAGAATCTCGAACACCTTCAAGAGACTTTACAAAACTTTGCGTAGTATTAAACTCCATAATAACATTAGTTGTATAAATCTGTATTTGTTCAAATAAATATTCACTATAAAGTCTTTTACTACGTAAAAATGCTAAATAAGGAATTAAAGCAATCGCAATCACTGCATAAATTATAACTACAATCAAACTATAAAAGTATAAATAAGCAATGGCCGCAGCAATACCACCAATAACAATTACTTGTAAAGTATAATCTTTAATGGTATATTCTTGCTTTAATTCTTTCATTTTTGCACTAATTGTTCGATAACTATAAGGAGCATATTTTTCATATACAATTCCAAATTGAGACTTAACAAACTTATAAAAGGTCTCCGAACCATCATTTTTCCGATATATTACAATAAACATTGCTATTAAAAATATGATTACAAATTCCATGATTACTCTCCTTCTATAAAGTTTCGATTGCTTCTTGTTTTTTATTATTCAAATGAAACAAATCCTCATCCAAAACAACTCCCTGAATGGATAAATAATCTCTCAAATGTTTCGTTGGATTATTTAAGGTAAATCTTCCATCTAATGTTTTCTGATAAATTGTATTAACTTGTGGTTTATTATCATCATCAACATAAAATTCACATATTTCCATAATCTCTCTTTGAAATCTTCCGTATTTAGCACTCATATAACCTTTAACATAGATACCAATTTGAACATATCTATGAATCGTTGTAACAAATTGTTCAACATCAATATTAGACTCAATCAAACTATACATACGCATTGGAATCAAAGCAGCTTTATCTGAGTGGATTGTTGAAATAATATGGTGTCCAGAAGAAATAGAGTTACGAACAGCCATAACTGCTTCGGCACTACGAACCTCGGATAACAAAATCCAAATAGGGTTCTGTCTCATACAAGTAACCAAAACATCAGAATAACTAGCAATGTTATTTGTTTTCATAGCAACAATATCTCGATGTGGAAAAATACGATCTAAGTGCAACTCTAAAGTATCTTCAATAGTAATAATCTTTTCATTTTCTTTTGTAGTACTAGCAAGATATTTAACAAGTTCAGTTTTACCACTACCAGTTTCACCACTAACAATAATATTAGCATGTCCTTGAACACAGTTAAGTAAAAAATCTAGTAAATCAGCACTAACATATTCTTCTTTAATTAATTTTTCACGATTTAAACGAATTTTCGCTGGTGTTTTACGAATAACAAGAGCAATACCATTCGTTGCAATTGAATCATGAATGAAGTTAAGACGAAGCTCTGTGGATTCAGCATCTAAAAAAGGATGTGCCATATTGAATGTTTTCCCCATTACATTAGAACATTGGAAAGCAAGTTTCTCAATTAAAGCATTATTTATCTCTGGTCTTTCAACACGATACACACCCTTAGATAAACTCTTTAACCACACCTGTCCACCATTGGTATAAGAAATATCGGTAATATCATCAATATCAATAAATTCTTTTAATGGACCAAAGTCTATTTGCGAGAATATAGCATCATTCATATAAGCACCTCCTTTTTATTTATTCTTTTAAAATTATTCCGTTGTATTAGCTTCATTATTAGTATTAGTGTTAGTATTAGTACTCGCTGTACCACCATAAACTGGTTGATCAGGGATTTCTTGCGCATAAGTACGAATTAAATTTCTTAAGTATTCACTAGATACTGATGTTTCTCCAGGATTACTAGTATAAGAAGCATTTCTTGGTACTGGAACAAGTTCCAAACTATTAATTTCTGTTGCAACATTAAGGAGCCAGAACAAATCATCAGGAACTGCAAACAAAAGCTCTGATGGTGTTTTTGCTTGACTAGTTAAGAAAACACTAACACCTTGACTATCACGAACATCACGAATTTCAATACTTTCAATTAATTTACCAAAAATAGTACGATTATCACTACTTCTCATTCTTACATATAAATCAATATAATCTCCAGGGTACATTGAATTACCATATGTAGTATGAATATCTACTGACATTGAAAAAGTCGTATATCCATCTGGCATATCATCCAATATTGAATTTGGCATGCTACTACAAGTTACTACTTGTTCTGCATAAAAGAAAGCACCTTCAGGAACGCTTGTTCCGTATGTTACACACATTGGTGTAGTTGTTGAAACCAGTTGAGAAGTTTGTTGAATTACATTATCATTCGCTGAAACAAAACTTCTTAAAACTTCCGTAGTATTAATCATCTCTTGTGTTATTTCTGAAGTAGCTGTAATCGTTTGTCTAGCATAAGGAATCGCTACCGTATCAACAGCTTGATTAACACGGTAATTATACCCTACATATAAAACTACAATTCCTAGCAACACACCAAGTATAGTAATTGTATTTTTATTTGAAATAAATCTTTTAATTGTCGTTACTATATTTCCCATTTTATCCTACCTTCCTTTCTATACGTTGCTCCAAAAAGAAGCGCCGCTACCAATTCTTGAATGACAAGCATTATCTTGATAATGCCACCATTCGCTCGCTAAATCTGTTAAACCTGTTCCATTCATCATATAACTTGATAATTGTCTAGCTGCTGCTGAATTAAGCATTCCACCAGAATAATTAGCTGTTGTATGTGCTACGTTTGAAGCATAATACTTAATTGCCTCTGTACTCAATTGATGCATAGCAGTAGGCATTTGTGATTCTTTACCTACCAAAGTTATATCTACAGCACAAGCAGTATTATGATAAGATAATCTTTGCGCTAAAAACCAACTTTCATGCCAGTAATACTCTGTACCAGTATTAGCACCAATACTATAATTAGTATAATATCTAACTTGAGAATTAGATGCTCTTAATGAAGATAACTGATTACTTGCATACTGAGTTACAGCCAAAGGACGATAAGCATCATATATCTTAAGTGAATCTCCATTCGCTTGGGCATTTGCTTGAGCAATTCTAAGTTTTTGAGCAAAAGAATAAGTTGCAGGCACAAAATCATTAAACTCACTTGAATATAATCTTTGTCCTGTTAAATTAGGAATATTAACCTCGCTAGTACCATTATAAGTTTTATACATACTGCTACTAGCATTAGTAATTGCATAAGCAATAGAGGGAATATAGTCCTTTAAATTAATTGCCATATAATCGGAATCAACCCAACCACATTCGCCTTCATAATCAATAGCCCAATATCTACCATTCTCACCTAAAATATCAAACTTAACACCAGGGGTAACATTTAAAGAAGTTTCTGTTCTCTCTGACGTAGTATAAAGAGGTTTGCTAATCATAGCAACACCCCTCATACCATTTAAAGAGGTGGAGGTAATACCAGATTTACAGGCAACCTCTGCTTCACTTTCTCCTCCAGTATTACCTATATCACCACTACCACCGGCAGGACCGGGATCATCTTCAGTACTACCAGTACCTCCAGCAGTATTATTTTCAGAATTATCATTACTTTCTGAATTTGATTCTCTATTATAATTTTCAGCATGAATTTGAATAATTGCATCAATTCTTGTTGTTGTATCGTATTCACCAACTTGAATGAAGTTTGTTCCACTATTTGATCGAATTTCAACACTAACTTTAGGTGGAGCTTCATAAATAGCATAGAAGTTTACTTCATAAGTATCATTGACGCCCATAACTTCAGCAGTCATTCGAAGAAAAACTTCCATAAATTTTTCTTTATCGATTTTAATTTCGTTATAATCACGATAATATGCATAATCAACTGCCTCTAACATAGAAGCATCTGTTATTTCTCTTATCGCGTAACTATCTTGGGTTGTGTTAGTTGTTATGCCTTGCACTGAAATCATTAACCCAACGATTGCAACACCCATAACAACTAACCAGTAGCCCCAATAAGAACTTTGCATTATTAACTCCCCTTTCCTACTTCCATGAAGGACCGATCATATCTTCTTCAGATATACCAGAACTCCATGTTGTAAAGTATTCAGTATTATTTTCGCCTTCATTACGAACATCCAAAATAGTACTTTGATCATTAACGACATCACCATACTCGCCTTGAATCAAAGACTCAATAAAGGAACTATAACATGCTATTAAACCTTTTGAATCATTAATCTTATAGCAAGCTAAAGTATCATTCGAATATCCGCCGTCGCCTTCTGCATCATCATTATATTGTTTAATAGCTCGAGCAACACTAGGAGTTATTGTGACACTAAGTATTGGCTCTTCTTCATAAACAGCATTTCCAACTTCTTGAATCTCATCAATTGTTGTAGCAGCCTTTTCATTTACATCTCTATTCCAGTTATAAGAATCTGTACCATTAGGGAATAGATTTGATAAAGAAATAGTTCTTTCAATCAACGATGTACCTGCATCACTATCATAAATACATCCAGCGCCAATACAATCAGCAATACAATCATCGCCATAGCATTCATAATCGCAATTTGGTCCAACGCAATCCGCAATACAATCACCGTCAACACATTCGGTATCAAAATCACAAACGATATAATCAATTCCTTCTTTACCCATATTAACTAAGTAAGAACATGCATATTGTACTGTACCATTCTCATCAACAAATTCACCATATTCATCTTTATTAATAACAGAATTATCTCCAGCTTCGCTTGCAATAAGACGTCCAGGATCACCATTTGTTGGATTTTCAAATACACTACCCTGATCATAAAACTCACCTAAACCTGAAATATTAACAGTATATTTATATATTCCACGAGGTGTAGCTAAACTAACAGGTAATCCATTTTCAATTGGAACACTATTATCAACCTCTGTATTCGTAACCTCACCACTAGGATAAATATTATAGAACATTGTTGCAGGAATATATTCAGCATCAACAGTTGAAGTAATCTTCTTATAGGTTGCATCAGAAATTTCTTCCGTTTTTAGTTGACATCCATTTTCTCTTTTTTCCTCACAATAAACATATTGAATTTCTGTAACACTATATCCTTCACCCTTATAACATGTATCTGCTTCATATGCTGAATCTACCGTTCCATATGTATAATCATATTTTCCAGTAGCATTACCGTTACAATACCACTCAGAAGTATTTTTATTGTTAATAACAGATGTCATTTCACCAAATTCATAACCTAAATCTTCAATATAACTTTCTTCATAATCATAGTATACATGTGGATTTTCTTCATCATACTGTAACTCAGTTTCCCAGCCAGAGCAAGCATTATACTGTTCTATAATTATATTATAATTATTCTGAGCAGTAGCCAAATCCGCAGCTGCGTCTTCTAATTTTCCACCATATTGTTCCTCATAATCATCTTCAGGAGAAGTACTAGTTCCACAAGTACCAGCAGTTCCATCACAACTACAAGATTCTTCACCTTCATTTTTACCAAATTGATGTTCTTCACCAGTAACATTTGTTAATGTACCATTAATATCATAAGTTTCATAAGAAATAACCTTTTTAGCAACTTCATATGAACAAGTCTGTGAACTATTATCACACTCACGACAATCAGGATCCTCATCAGTAGCGCATGATGTATCCCAATGACAATTAACATCAATATCAAATTCAACAGTTTCTCTTTCCGTAAACGGTGTATCTTCCAAAGCTTTTAATTGAGACCAAGTGTTATAAGCTTTAACCAATTCTTCTTGAGCTCGTTTTATATCCTCATTATATAATTCTCTATCAATTGTATTTGTATAACATGTCTTCGTACCTTCAACTGCAGCTTTAAATGTAAAGTATCTACCAGCATTTACAAGCTTTGCTGTTGGCATAGTCATCATATAATCCTCTTTACAAGAAATTACACAATATCTATTCTGATCTAAAGTATAAGGATTATCAACATCATCAACGGCACCCGCAACTCCTGAAGCACCACCTTTGGTATAATCAATTGAATCTGTACTGCTTCCAGACTCTGCTTTTGAAAAATCAACTTGACCATCAATTTGACTAACAAAGCAAGTATATACGTCTTCTGGGCCTTTAATATTAACTTCCCATTCATCTACCGGAGCAAAAACCAAATGATTTTCAGCATCACAACAGTTGAAATTATCAACCGTAGTACCACATTCTACTTCACATACAGCAGCAAATTGTTCACAAGCCTCTTGATCTCCCAAATTACATTCTACTTCCAATTCAACACATTCACCACAATTTTCCTCAAGTAATTCTTGACATTCTGGACTATCCATACTACCAGTTGCTTCACAAGCTTCAATTAAATCAGTACAATCACAAGCATCAATCAAATTTGTAGTAAATGGGCTTGACCATTGTGAAATACTAGAACTAGCTTGTTCCCCACTAGCAGGTTCAATACCTAAATATCTTTGCTTTTTAGAAGTACCAGAATACCAAATAGTAGCAACGTATTCACTATATTTAGATTGAATAGAAGTTGAAGCAGTACCATTAATACTATACTTAATTTCTGAATCTCCACACTCTAATTCATCATAAAATTCAGAATCAACGAATCCTTCAAAATGAACAGTAATCTCAATCTTTGTTTCTTCTGTAAAATCCCAAGTAGAACCTCCACCTAATAAGTTTACCCCAAGAAACTGAGCTAAATCTTGACCAGCATTCGAAGTTTCTAACAAATCATCACCAATCTTAATAGATTTAATATAATAATCTAAACCAACATATTCATGATCAAGAGCAATTTCATCAATAGTAAACACATTAGTACCATTCTTAGGTAATCCTGAAACATATATTGTATGAGTAACATCTCTCTCAACCATGGTACCAATAGAATCTTCAGTTGTTTCGATTTCTGTAGGCATAGGAAGAGTTGTATCTGGATCAACATTTGCACCTTCACTATAATTTCTTACATATTCAGCTGCATCTTTTAAAGCTGCCGTAAAGTAAGCTTCTGCAGTACTAACAGGAGAACCACTAAAATAATAATTAGTGTGACTACTAAATGATGTAACTGGCGTTATTGAATAACCAAGTGCACTTAAAGCACTAGAAAGTTCATCATAAGCAGCTCTTGTACTAGAATGACTTAAGAAATTATTAGTTGCTGTCAAACCTGCATAATAAGCACTATTATAAGTACCAGAAGATGCATTATGAACACCAAATACAGCAACAACTGCTCTCATCGCTAAAAGTCTTGCCCAATAATCTGCTCCTCTAGTAGAAGAAACCAAATCTCCCGTACCACCATTACCAGTTAATATACTTAATAAAGCCACATCTAATGCTTGAATTGTAATACCACGATTTGTATCTAGTAAAAAACGAGAAGCATATAGTGGATTTGTACCTACATATTGTGCATCCAAACAATACAAACGATAAGTTGCATTAGCATCAATGTATCCACTATAAATAAAAGAACCTGTATGATTAAAATAAGCAGTTACACCAATTGAAGTATAATAATAATCTTCAGATGACTTATTTATTCTCGATACACCAGAAGCATATAAACCACTGCCATCTCCACCGACTCTAATTTCACCATGAATAGAACCTGTACGGCAAGTATTATAATCTTCACAAACAGCATATACATTATTTAAAAAACCAAAACTCGTTATTAAGGTAACAAGCAATAACCCAGTATAAATAATTAATTTTTTCATACTACTCTACTCCTTTGCTTTTTTATTACCACAAACGTAATCAATCCCCCTGCAGCAGCAACACCTACTACTACAATTATTACAACAACTAAATGTTCCTGAATAAATTGAAAAAATCCACCATCTTCCTCTTCAACATCTCCATTACTATCATTACTACCATGTTCAGCCTTATAAAGGGCAAGATCATCATAAAAATCAGTAAAATCTACATCAACAGACAAATATTCATGACACATATAAAAGTCTTCTGCCCCTTCACAAGCAACTAATTCACTATAAGGATTATACATTGGAGTTGTAAGATATTGCGTATATAAAAGGGTATCAGGGCAATTAGTTTCAGAAGAACTATATACTTCAATCGTATAATTAACAATTTCCATCGTTACTAACTGATCAAAATAAGCAACACCATCGCGTACATCTTGAAAAGTCAAAGTTCTACTTTCACGTGTATTGTTATTAGTAACAACTACGTACAACTCTTCCGTTATATTACTAATATATATTCGAAAGTAATTATCATACGCAACATATTCTTCCCTTTCCTCTTCTGTCATACCATCAGGATAGTTGAAATTCTCATCTTTAGGAATCTCAATCTGAACTTCTTCATAAGAAACTCCTACATTTACTGCTAGACTATTTAATGTATCTCTTTCTGCTACATCACAAACTGCATATACATCTGTACTTAGAAAGAAAGCAACCATAGCCAGAGCAAAAGTTTTCATTTTTTTCATAGTATACACCAACCTCATAATTCAAATTATAACATGGAACTTGTTTTTTTTCAATATAAAGAACACAAAAAAGAGTACAAAGTACTCTAAATAATAGACATTAAAATAAATATAATGAGTAAACAAATAAACATACCTATTAAGAACTTCCAAATATACTTTAACCAATCTTTATAATTTACTTTTAATGATACAAGTCCAACACCCAAAATAATACTAGTTGGAATAAAGAATTGAACAAAGCCATATAAAGATGTTAAAATTGTATAAACTGGATTAATATAATCAGCATACTCTGTAATCAAGAAATTACCAGAATATTGAATATTACCAAACACATAACCAGTAAATCCTAAATCCGTATGGAAAATATTTAAAAGTAAACTAGATAAAGTCATTGTCGCAATATTAAATCCATCTGTTAAAGTAAGAAGTCGATTAACAATTGTTGCAATATAACTTGATTGTGCATAACTTGGATGATATACCAAAATCATTAAAGCATAAGCACCTATAATGCACAATGATGGCACTAAAAAGGTTTTAATTCCCCTTTTAAAGCTATCAATTAATTCATTCATCTTAATTCGATAACATACTGCTAATATAATGGTAAAAATAAGTAAAACAGATACAATCATGAATGAATCCCATTCACCCAAAGCACCTAATTGAATACCTAATAAATCTCTAAAAATAAAGAAGTCATCAGCATCCTCACTAGATCCTTCAATAGAAATATCTTGAGTTACATAATCATGAAAATCATCAAATGCTTCAATACCAAAATTAGCTTTCCAATTAACAAATCCAAGGATTACAATAGCAAATAATAATACCCCGATAATAATAATTGGTATGGTCTTTTTTCTTTTCTCTACCATTTCTTCTGGTACTTCAACTTCAAATAAATCTGTACTCTCAGCATTCTTTTGAGCTTTACTCATATGCATAAGGGTAAAGAAATTAAACAAAATAAGACCAATTCCTAAAATTCCTGCACGAACCCATAAAGCTGGCATAACATTTGGTGTAGATGATGAATAACCCAAATAAATATTTAAGCCAACAACTCCATCTGTACCATAAGTAGCACCCATAATACCTACTAAAATGGAACCAAAAGTCGTTGCTAAAATCGTCATTTTATCAAGCTTCATTCGATTCAAAATAGAAACGATAAATGGTACAAAAATTAATACTGCAAATGTTTGTGTAAGTACACTAGTAAGAACTGCTAAAATTACTGAAAATAATACAACAGCAACTTTTTTATTTAATTTATTAGCAATTCCACTAACAATCCTTTCATATCCCTGTGTTCTTGTTAATACTGCATAGAATGCTCCAATTGCAAAAAGTAGTACAATCTTATCTAGACCAAAAGATATTGCATAATAAATAGTAGAAGCAATATCATAAATACCAAGTCTAAGTACCCCTAAATCACTAAATCCACTAGATGAATAGGCACCTGATGGTATAATCCAAGATAAAACAAAAGCAACTGCAAGCATAACTAAAACAACTTTTAAAAGTCCATATTTACTTTCTTTTTTCTTCTTCATAAATTCCCTCCTAGTAATGATTATAATACAAATTATTTTAAATGAAAAGAAAAATCTTTCAAAAACAAGCAAAAAACCTTGATTTTACCTCAAGACTTTCATAAATTAATACAATTTAGCTCCTGCTGGAATATCAGAATCAACGATAAGTAAGTTAAGCTCTTCCCTACCATCAATCTCATAAACTGCACTAATAAGCATTCCCTCTGAATCAATTCCCATCATCTTTTTAGCAGGTAAATTAAGAATAGCAACAGCCTTTTTGCCAACCAATTCTTCTGGTTCATAATATTCATGAATTCCACTTAAAATCGTTCTAGGTTGATTTGTACCATCATCCAAAGTAAATTTGAGAAGTTTTTTACTTTTTTCTACAGCACAACAATCAACAATTTTAACAATACGATAATCAGCTTTACTAAATTCTTCAAAAGAAATATCATCCTCAAATAATGGTTCAATTTTAATATTAGCAGGTAAAACATTTTCTTTTTTTAATTCTACCTTTTTAACAGAAGGAGTATCTTTTAAAGGTTTCATGGTTGGGAACAAAATAACTTCACGAATAGTCTCACTTCCTGTAAGAAGCATAACTAAACGGTCAATTCCCATACCCATACCTCCAGCTGGAGGCATACCATACTCTAAAGCTTCCACGAAATCAATATCCATATCATTTGCTTCTTCATTACCAAGTTCTCTTTCTTTTAATTGATTCAAAAATCTTTCATATTGATCAATTGGATCATTTAATTCAGTAAAAGCATTCGCATACTCACTACCAATAATAAAGAGTTCAAAACGCTCAGTAAATCTTGGATCATTTGGATCTTTTTTAGCAAGTGGACTAATTTCAATTGGATGACCAAAAACAAAAGTTGGCTCTACAATCGTATCTTCAACAAATTTTTCAAAAAAAGCATTTACAATATGTCCAAATCCAAAATGTTCCTCAATTTCCACACCATGTTTTTGAGCAAGTCTTTTAGCTTCTTCTAAAGAAGTAACTTCAAAGAAATTAATACCGGTTTGTTCTTTAATTAAATCAACCATATGGCATCTTCGAAATCCTGGAGCAAGACTAATATGATGGCCTAAAAAATCAAGTTCATAAGTACCATTAAGTTCCATGGCACAAGTACTAACAATTCCTTCCGTAATATCCATCATACCTTCTAAATCTGAAAAAGCTTTATAAAGTTCAATGGTTGTAAACTCTGGATTATGCTTTTTATCCATACCTTCATTTCTAAAAATTCTGCCAATTTCATAAACAGCATCCATACCACCAACTAAAAGTCTCTTCAAATTAAGTTCTGTAGCAATTCTTAGATACATATCAATATTTTGAGCATTATGATGAGTAATAAATGGTCTGGCAGCAGCCCCACCTAAAATCGTTCCCAAAATAGGTGTTTCTACTTCTACATAGCCTAAATTATCCAAATAATGTTGAATCGAACGAATAATTTTAGGACGAGCAAAAGCCACTTTTCTAGCCTCATCATTCATAATCAAATCAACATATCTTCTTCTAAATCTTTCTTCCACGTCACTTAATCCATGATATTTTTCTGGAAGTGGTCTTAAAGCTTTTACTAAATGAGTATATTCCAAACATTTAATGGTAATTTCACCTGTTTGCGTAAGCATAAGTCTTCCTTTTACACCTACAATATCACCAATATCAGCTGTTTTAAATAAAGAGTATGTTTCTTCTCCTACATCATTAATTGAAATATAAACTTGAATATTACCTAATTTATCTTTAAGCGAAAAGAAACTTGCCTTTCCCATTTTTCGAATAAACATAATTCTACCAGCACAGTTTACGATAACATTTTCTTTTTCAAGTTCATCATGGCTTAATCCTGCATACTTATTTTTAATATCCAAGGAATAATCAGTAACGGGATATTTATGCCCAAACGGATCAATCCCAAGATTTTTTATCTTCTCTAGTTTTTCTCTTCGAACTAATTCTTGTTCACTAAATTCACGCATACAAACACCTCTTGCCAATAACTATATCATAAAAAAGCCTTAGTTTCAAACCCAAATAGAAAAAAACACTAACTTCACGTTAATGTTTACTATATTTTATATACTTTATTAGATTTTCTACTAAACAAGTAGACTACTGCAACTGCAAGAATTCCACCACCAATTGCAACATAAGGAACAACACTTCCGGTCTGACTATTTGGAATATCATTTGGATCATCACTCGGAGTAGTAGTAGTATTTCCACAAACTTCATTATATTCTTCAGCAGTTATTTCATTTCCACGATCATCAAAATAAAATCCCCCACCACTAAAGCTACAATCTAAATTAAGAGGACTAATATTCAAAATACATCCTTCATCAGCCTTATCAATAGTAATAACGGTTATTGTAAGTGTTGAAGAACCACTACCAACATTTTGAATTAATATATCCGCAGCACCATTACCTGATCGATCTTGTGAAGCAAGAACAAAATTACTTCCACTTACATTAACACTATCAATGGATATAAAAGCTGGAACAAGTGACAAGTAAATAAATGGACTACTTGTATCAAAAGTAATGGTCCAAGTCTTTTCACCTGCTTCTTCATCAGAATAAGTCCAAGTCATATCTCCTGCTTGAATCGTACCAAATCTTCCAGCTGATATAGAAGCAGTACTCTCATAAACACCATCACCATCATTATCTTCAAAAGTAACAGCCGCATTTGCAACAGATGGTAGACCAAATAACATTGTTGCTAGTACCCCAAGTAATAAAATATTTTTTTTCATAAACTAACCTCTTCCTTTACTATTATTATGACCTAATTATATCATAAAAATGTAAAAAATAAAGTTCTTTTTTAAAAATATTTAAAAAAATGTCAAGATGTGTTATGAT